>CAMLDJ010000118.1 GCA_946478755.1 uncultured Pedobacter sp.
GCGATCCGCGACCAGTCTTATCAATGCCTGTTGTTCCTGTTTAATTTCCATGTGCTGGGTAATGTCCAGCAGTGTACCCAGAAGGCGTATCGGCTTACCGTTGTCATAGAAAAATTTCCCTTCAACCCTCACCCATCTGATGCTTTTATCCGGCCAGATCAGCCTGACCTCATAAAACAATCTGTGGGACTTAATCGCTCTTTCATACGCTTTTGAACGAATCACCAGGTCGTCCGCATGAATTACTTTCAGGTACTCCCCAGCCGGTACTGGCTTCTCAAAGCCAAAAATCTTAGCGAAGAGCGCTGAGGTAACCGTTTCACCGGTTTCCAGGTTCACGTCAAACGTTCCGAGGCCCACAGCGTCAATGGCCAGTCTGGCTCTTTCCTCGGCCTCCTGCAGTTCATGTGTGGCCCTGACCTGCTCGGTAACCTCTATAGCTATTGCAATTACCCCAATTATGGTTCCATCAGTCTCCCTGAAAGGTTCGTAGATAAAATTTACATAGGCGGTTTCCAGCTCTCCCTTCCTATATACCGGCATTTTTAACGCACGCCCCTGAAAGGGAATGCCAGTCAGGCGAACCTTGTCCAATAATTCTTCAAATCCAAGGCCTTTTGCATGACCGAGCGCATCAAATATTGGTTTACCTGTAAACGATTCCATGGTTTTCCCGTAAAGGTCACACATAGGCACATTAATCAGATCAACTATATATTCCGGCCCCAGGAATATCCCTATGCCAATCGGCGCCTGCATAAATATGGAGTAAAGCTGCTTGCGCTGCCTAATGATTGCCTCTTCAGCGGTCTTGCTGGAAGTAATATCAACAATCGTCCCGATTAAACTTTCGGTTTCCTGGCTGGCTTTCCGATATACCTTACCCTGGGATTTTACCCATCTGACAGATTTGTCGTCAAAACGAACAATGCGGAAAGTGATGTCAAATCTATCCGATTCACGGTTACCGAGGGATCTATAGATCTCATGAAGTACCAGCTCTTTATCATCCGGATAAATGTGATGTTTAAACAGTTCAAAATCTACCGCTAAGTCATCAGGCAGCCCATAAATCCTTCTGCACTCATCGGATAATGACAGCCCCCTGGTCACAGGATCAAAATCCCAGGTACCCAGGTTAATCGACTGCATTAGAAGGTTCATCCTTGTTTCGCTGTGCTCAAGCCTCCGCAGTAATTCTGATTTTTTTTCTTCTTCTCTTTTTAATTCCGTGATGATGCCCTCACTATCTACCCAGTGAAGGGGCATTGAAGCGTTATTAATAAAGGCTGTGAGCTTCGCCAGACGCTGTTCCAGTTCCAGTTCCCTCGATTGGGATTCTGCCAGTTGCTCCCGTAGATTTTCAATATCCTCCATATAAACTCAAAAATTGTAAAGCAGCTAATAATTATGCCATTCCCATTCTTTTCCGCAAAGAAATGATCTGCCCGGCATGATGTGCCCCATGCCAGTTGTATTGATTGGTCATTTGCCACACAGGCATATATTCTTTATTTCCCGGATGATAATAGGTTCTTGTCCAGTCTTCGTCTTTTATATGTTCAAGTAAGGTAGCCCACCTTCTGTGCAGCGCATGGAGCAAGGTTACGGATACATTAATGGGAACGAGCCCCACATCAGGCAACTCCGACCAAAGGTTTTCATCATAGGGACAAATGGAAGGCTTGTCTTCTGTTAGCGCCAGCTTTAGCCTGATATAGGCGTTCATATGACTGTCAGCCACATGGTGCACAACCTGTACAATGCTCCATCCACCAGGCCGATAAGCGGTATTTAACTGTGCTTCATCCAGATTTTCAATACAATGATCGAAGCGCAATGGCGCCGACCTGATGCCGCCGATCCAGGAGGCAAGTTGATGAGAATTATAATCTGCCGCAGGCACGAAACGGCCAATCGGGTACATCAACTGCTCTATATTTTTTTCCATTAATTGAGAAATAAATTTAGTATATGATAAACAGACATATTGGATTTCGGTTTCAATTCAGGTGCTTTTATTGCATAACCTAGGATGCACTACCCGGTTTAGGGCGTGCTTTTTTCCTTTTTAAACAAAGCTTCGAGCTTTTCCTGCAGCTCCTTTCCTCTCAGGTCTCTGGCGATGATCTTCCCTGCTGGGTCGATCAGAAAGCTGGCAGGAATGGAGCGGATGCCATACATTTTGGCAACAGCGTTGTCCCACCCTTTGAGGTCGGAAACCTGCGGCCAGCGAAGTTGGTCTTCAGCAATGGCATCGAGCCAGGCTTTCCTTTGTCCTGCTCTGTCAAGTGAAACACCCAGGATCTCGAACCCCTTCTCTTTATATTTTTGATAGGCTGCAGTCAAATTAGGGTTTTCCTCCCGGCAAGGACCGCACCAGCTCGCCCAGAAATCCAACAAAAGATATTTATTTCTAAAATCGGATAGCTTTACAGTTTTGCCCTCTGCTGTACTTTGTTCAAAATCAGGAGCAATCCTGCCAATCTGTGTGTTGCGCTGTGAGGCGAGCTGTACAGGTATTCCTTTTCCAAGCGGTGTATCCTTTAGTTTTTGCGGAAGCCTTTGATAGGCTTTTTCGGCGCCGATAGTCATGCCAGGCTGAGCGGCAATGTGCGAAAGGCTGATCAGGCTGAGGTAAGCCTCTGGATAACGGTTTGCAAAATCCAGGTGGATCTGGTAAGATTCCGCCAATATTTGCTGCTCCCGCTTGATAACACTGTCCAGCACGGCCTTTTCCTTTTGTCTTTCTTTGGGCAACGCTCTGAATTCCTTGCCAAGGGCTGTAAATTTCTCATCGTTAGCTTTGAGCATTCCCCTGAGCTTTTTATGCAACTCATTTGCCGGCGAATTCCTGATGACGATTTTTTTCAGGGAGTCTGCTGCCCGCATCTGAATCTGCGCCGGTTCCAGGTAAAAGCCGAGGTAGTCCATCACCTCTCCTTTTGCCGGCCTGTTCACGTAAGGGTTTTTATGCAGATACAGGTTGGAAAAAACCGGATAGTTCAGTTTTCCCGCGAACGTAAAGCTGCCGTCTATGACGACTGTGGAGTCGACGACCTGCTGGTCTTCCACCTGATAAACCAAATAGATCTTATATCCGTTTTTCAGGGAATCCACCTTGCCGCTGATGCTGAAATTGTCCTGCGCAGCGGCAAAAAATGACTGCAGACCGATTAGTGCCAGTAGAAATACACGCATATCCGTTTGTTTATTCAACACAAGATAAAAAATTAATGATCAGGACGCATGGCTTATTTCCGATTTTCGTTAAAAAGAAACCGTAAGAACCTGAAGGAGGCCAGGAGGAATTCGTTTTAAAAAGAAAACGGGAATAATCCGAAGACTACTCCCGTTTAAATTAACGCTCTCGATACAAATGTACATTTATTTTAGATATTAGCAAACAAAGAGCAAGAAATTATTTAATAATATTTTACGGATGAATAACGACTACCCAGAAAGAATGGAAAAAGGCGGGCAGAAGCATAAATGTTAAAAAAAAGTTAATCAAATGTTGTGATATCATAAAATTTTTGTATCATTGCCCTTGAGAGCGTTAATTTGAAAACGGCACCTGTCGCCAGATGGGTGTCGTTTTCTATTTTAGTACGGATGCTACTTACCCAGACTTAGAGAAAATGGCTTATCAGATTCAGCCAGTCCCCTTGTAAATTCCGGTTGGTTCGACATCTCCAGCTTCAGCAGGCCACCATTCATAATGTCGCTATGGCGGATAAAATTTGCCGTATATTTTTTCCCGTTTAAACTGGCTGATTTGATGTACACATTTTCTGCACTGTTGGCCGGAGCGGCGATGACGAACTTTTTCCCATTCTCCAGATGAATGGTTACCTTTTTAAACACCGGGCTACCAATCACATATTGGTCTGTCCCGGGTGTTACAGCATAAAATCCAAGTGCGCTCAGTACATACCAGGAAGCGGTCTGCCCCTGATCTTCATCCCCAGGAAAGCCATTTTCCGTGGCATTATACAGCTTACTCATTACGTTCCTTGCATGAAATTGAGACTTCCAGGGTTGACCTCCATAATTATAAAGATAGACCATGTGCTGAATCGGCTGGTTCCCATGCGCATACTGGCCCATTTTCGCCATTACCATTTCTGTCATTTCATGGATCATTCCACCGTAGGTGCCTACGTTCACCTTGCCTGGCTCCGAAAATACAGAATCCAGTTTTGCAGTAAAGTTTTTCCGGCCACCCATCAAATTGATCAGGCCGTTGATATCCTGGAACACTGACCAGTGATAATGCCATGCATTCCCTTCCGTATATGGACCGCCCCATTCAGCCGGATCAAATTTTGACGTCCACCGCCCGTCTATATTTCTTCCCCTCATAAACCTTGTCGAAGGGTCATATACGTTTTTATAGTTGTACATCTGGCGTTCAAAAATGTCCGCATGGAAATTATTTCCGGTCATTTTTGCCAATGTCCATGCACAATAATCATCGTAAGCATACTCAAGTGTTTTTGCGGTGGCCTCCCGGTATTTGGGATAGGGAACAAAACCGAGTTGCCAGTATTCTTTCCAGCCCTCTCTTCCGTTTGCCGGACCCCATGGCCCTTTATTCGTCGCTTCATGCAAATAGGCTGCCAGCGCTTCATCAGGATCAAAGGTCCTGATCCCTTTTACCCAGGCATCCGCCAGCAAAGATATGGCATGGTTGCCGATCATACTGCCTGCTTCACTTGGAAATGACCAGGAAGGCAACCATCCGCATTGTTTGTAGGCATCGAGCAGGGCTTGCATGTACCGGCCATGCATCTCCGGATGCATGATCGTATTTAAAGGGAATTGAGCACGGAAAGTATCCCAAAATCCAGTATCCGTAAACATATAGCCCTGGTGGACTTTACCGTCATACGGACTAAAATAATAAGGATTACCATTTCCGTCAAGTTCATAAAACTTCCGTGAAAAAATACTCGCTCTGAAAAAGCAGGAATAGAATGTAGCCATATCTGATGCTGTTCCACCCTCAACAAGAACTTTGGACAGTGATTTATTCCAGGTCCCTGCCGCCCTGGCTTTGGTGACTTCCAGTGTTTTATCTGCCCCGAGTTCCCTGCTCAGGTTTAAGGCGGCCTGTTCCATGCTAATATAGGAGGAAGCTACTTTTACCTGTACGGTTGCCCCTTCTTTAAACTGGAGATATGCCCCTTTCCCAAGCCCTTCCGCTTCGGTTTCATTTGCGTTGACAGTATTTTTCTTATTCTCCCAGGTTCCGTAACTTTTAAAAGGCTGATCAAAAAGGATAACAAAAAAGTTTTTAAAGCCTTTTTTAAATCCCTCTCCATTGTTTACGAAACCCGTGATCTTATTTTCCAGGGGATAAATTTTAACCCCACTCAGACCTGTATATCCATCCAGCACCAGGAAACTCTTTTCTTCATGCGGATAGCTGAAGCGCAGATGGGCACCCCGCTCAGAAGGAGAAATCTCTGCGGTAATCTGATTCTCAAATTTAACTTTGTAGTAATGCGGTTTGGCAATTTCATCGTCATGGCTAAATTTCGCTTCCCGCTCATTTTCATTTACAACGAGCCGCCCGATCATAGGCATCAAAGAAAAGACCGCGTAATCTCTGGTCCATGAACTGCACTGATGCGCCTGCTGGAACCCCCTGATCTTATCTTTGAAATACTGGTACTTCCAGCCATCACCATTTCTACCGGTTTGTGGGGTCCAGGTATGCATAGCAAAAGGTAAAGCGGTTGTAGGATAGGTATTCCCCCTTGTCAGTTCATGCCTTGAATTGGTACCCTGTAGGGTATTCACATATTTTACAAGATCTTCCGTTTGCGCAAATACCTGTGTCCCAGCCCGCAAAAAATAAATAATAAAGATTATACATCTGAGGTTCATATCGTCTCAAACAATATCATGACGTGTGTATTAATTATCTGTTATTTAATAAGTGATCCAATAATTTTATAGAATACCCCCCCACAACCGTACGTGCCTGGAAACCGACCTGTTTGCCATTGGTTGTTTCATGCCAGTCGTTCAATGGAACCCTGTCCGGCGTTTCGACAGCGAACTTATAGACCGGGTTTACCAATTTATCAAAATCAGCACGGTTATCGGCGAGCGTTGCCGTCCATAGGATCCAGTCCGATTTGGTATAGGTGCGGCGGCTGTCTAAAGGCAGGCCAAATGCATTTTGCTTATTCAGGTAAAAATTAATTTCTTTCTTATAAACTTCTTTCGGAAAAATGCCAAGGTTCAGCACCTTATCCCAAACCAGGTTGTATTTCTGGCTCCAGGTATTTTTCTTATCAAATGTGAGTGAAAAATGGTCTCCGGCGTCAGCCATCCTGATCCATTTTTGAGCCATTTCCCTGGCCATGTTTTTATATTTTGTCGCGACATCGGTTTTCCCCAGTTGTTCCGCGAGCATACCAAAACTACCTAAGGCAACGATTGCCTTCGCCGATAAATTGGTGTTCCGAGCCAGGTGACCGGCAAAATCATCCGTACACAACTGGTTGGCCGGATCAAACCCTTCTTTACTCAGGTAATCTGCCCAGGTACTTAAAGTTTCCCAATGCTTTTTAGCATAGGCGGCATTTCCTTCAACTTTGGCAATCGCGGCTGTCAAAATGATCATATTCCCCGATTCTTCAACCGGCATATCCTCCCCATAGGTCTGGCCGTTTGCCAAAGGATAAGTACCAAGATCATGGGCTGCAAATGGCTTTTTCCATCTGCCACTTTCACTGTAATAAAAGATCCCGTTTAACATCCCTTTAAGCAGGTCAGGGTTATAAACCAGAAATAATGGTGCGGAAGGGTAGGTAATATCTACGGTGTTGATAGAACCGTTGCTAAAATTCTCCTTGGAGAGAAAAAGCAATTCGCCATCAGGGCTTTTAACCAGTTTATGCCCGGAGATTGCCTGTCTATAAGCAAGTACGCAAAGTTTCGCATACTTTTCGCCACCAGCAGCTACGGCTTTTTTATACAACGATGCATCGAAATCATTGCATTTCCTGATCACCTCTGCGTATACATTGTTCGCTTTAACCAACTCGCTTTCAAAAGATCTGGAACCATCTGCATTCCAGAATGCTTTAAGATTTTTGCCAAAAAATTGAACTGATTCCAGATCGTCATAACCAAGCATCACATATTGTTGTTTTCCGGCAGTTCCAACCTGTCCAAATGACAACACTGTACTTAAAGATAATTTTGCACCTGTGGCGGCGGTTTGTCTAACCGTTTTTCCCGGTTTAAGGAAATCGCGGGCTCCATTTTTTAGGGGAACCGTATACTGGATTGCCCGGCTTGCGGATGGAACAGCAACATACATATATCCCCAATCTATCCGGAGGTCATCACCAGATTTTTTCATTACCGGCTGATCAATCGTTCCTGCCTTCAGGACGGAGAGGCCGGTTGCATTTGCTTTTTCAACCTTAACAGGCTGTCCCGCCGTATTCACGGCTATGCTTGTTGCGGCATTAAAAAGTACTTCTACCTGATGAACTTTCTTATCGTTTGATTTTACCTGGTAAGTGATATAAGAAATTGGCCTTGATACCATATTCAGATCATCCATTAACAAGGGCGATGTAAATTTCAGGCTCAGATCTATCCCCCCCGTTTTAAATTCATAGCTGGTCTGGGTAGCCGTAATCTTACACTGCTTTTGTTGCGCAGCAGCGATCTGTTTTAACGGCGCTGCACTGGAAATTAACCCGGCATCAAGCCATGCTCCGCCAGCTGTATTCCTGATGTGAACAGCCAGTACATTCTTTCCTTTTTTAAGCTGTTTTAATACGGCGTCTTTTACCGGAATATAGGAGAAGCGGTTGCTGGTCCAGCCAATAAAATTGTAGATCATCTGACCATTTAAAAAGACCTCCACGTTGTCGTCGTGGTTCAATTTTAACGTCAGATCTTTTAATGCCGGATCGTTCAGTTCAAAAGTTCTCCTCACCCAAAGTTCTTTTGAAGTCCATGCGGTAGCCGCACCCCCAGCAAGATCACCAAATGGTGCAGCACCTGATTTCCACTCAGACGTATTGAAGTCCGTACGGTTCCAATCCGGCGCCGGCGCTGCGGTGGTGTAACTGAATTGATAGTCCTGATCGTCGGAGGTTGGAAGCACATTGGTGTAGGGCCTTTCCAGGGCACCCAAAAAGTGGTAGGGGATCCCATCAACTTTAATGATTCCTGTTAATGATTGGTTTGCTCCCGTCCAATGCTTGGTTACAGAACCGCTAACCTGGTCTGTGGTCGACCAGATGCTAAAATAAGGGTCGTGAGTAATTAAGGGATAGGCCGGAGCTAAACGATCCTGGGCAACTGCATTTAACAGTATAGCCAAAAACCCTAAACTAAAAAATAATCGCTTCATCGTATGTTTGGTTGTGTGTTTCATTTACAGATCAGGGAGGTGTTATCAGATACAAGCTGTCATTCAGCTCCCTTATCTTTGCTTCAGGCAGTTTCATGATCCGGTCATAGGTCATTAAACCATTCGTTTCCTGCTCAACATCCGTGGTTTGTGTATATACGGCGGCAGATAATCCGCTTCTTATTAAATGCTGCATGGTTTTGATAAATGAAGCATATTTATCAAAAAGCGCATCAGCTGTCTTGAAAGACTGGTACCCCCAATTGTCTTTATTCTTCCAGGTATGCCCGGGAACCGGTAAGCCCAGCCCACCGAATTCTCCTAACACGATGGCATGCGTAGCCCCAAAGATGTCCGGTCTCGGCATTTTAGGATCCGGGTAATGGTGCAGATCCACAATATCCCCGGTAACCACATGATTACCGCCACTTGCACTGTTTACTAATCTGGAAGGATCCTTTTCTTTAGTCCACGCCGCAATTTCTTTCGTTTTGAACTGTCCCCAGGCCTCGTTAAATGGCGTCCAGACCACAATCGAGGGGAAGTTATGAAGCTCTGTCATGATTTCATTCCATTCTTTACGGTAGATGGCTTCCGACGCTGGCGTACGGTCCTTGTCCGCACCGCCCATAATCCCCAGATTCGGTTCCCAATGATTGCCAAGATCACCACTCGGCATATCCTGCCATACCAGCATACCCAATTTATCACATTCGTAATACCATCTTGCAGGCTCTACTTTAATGTGTTTGCGGATCATATTAAAACCCATTTCCTTTGTTTTTTTAATATCAAAGATCAAAGCATCTTCTGTAGGGGCAGTGTATAATCCATCAGGCCACCAGCCCTGATCCAACGGGCCATATTGAAATACAAACTCATTGTTCAGCAACATCCGCTGTATGCCATTCCGATCGGGCCCCATTGATGATTTACGCATAGCAAAATAGCTTAGCGCTTCGTCAATTACTTTCCTGTTACGGATCAGTTCGATTTTTAAATCATATAAGAAAGGAGCTTTGGCCGACCATAATTTTGGGTTTTTTATCGCCAAAGAAATTTGGTCTCCAGCATCTCTCTCTTCTTCCGCAACTTTACTTTTGCCATCAAATGCAGTCAGGCGAATCTTGTCGCCCGGCTGTAGCGATTCAGCATTTACAACTACTGAAAGTGTTTTTGCGTCGATGTCTGGTGTTTGTGTGGTGGAGACGATATATGTTTTCGGAACACTTTCCAGCCAAACCGTTTGCCAGATGCCAGTAACCGGTGTATACCAGATTCCTTCGGGTTTCCTCACCTGTTTGCCTCTTGGCTGAGGGCCCTGGTCGGTAGGATCCCAGACACGTACTTTTATCTCCTGTGCTGCTCCTTTTTTAAGAAGATGGGTAATATTAAAGGTAAAAGAATCAAAACCACCTTCATGTTTGCCCGCGCTTTTGCCATTCACAAAAACTTCTGCCTGCCAGTCTACCGCGCCAAAATGTAACAGAACATCTTTAGCCCGCATGGCCGCTGGAACGGTGATCATATGCTTATACCATAATACACTGTCTTTACCAACGGTTTTGCCGACACCAGAAAGGGCAGATTCAATAGCAAAAGGCACAAGGATACCACCCTGATAACTGGCAGGTTCTTTTTGATCTTTAGCGGTAATGGCGTAACTCCATAAACCATTTATATTTTTCCAGTTGTTTGTACGTACAAGTTGCGGACGGGGATATTCTGGCAATGGGGCTTTAGGGTCTACTTTTTCCGCCCAGGACGTTGCAATTCGATCCTTAATCGGCGCCCATTTCATTTGCTGCGCATTTGACGATGAGTAGCTCAATAGAAAAAGCAATACGCCCGATAGAAGTTTGTGCATAAGATCTAAATTTGGTTAGGGCTGCAGCACAATGTAAAAATCTCGTGCCAGCAACATTCAAATATTAGAATTTTAAAGCAAGTTGCTTTACAATTTTGTATCATAATTTCTTCAATTTGTCTCTATTTTCCTACCCAGGAAGCTGAAATGATGCAAAGTACCTGCAGTGGCCTACCGCTTTCATTTCGGCTGCTGAGTTATATGGTGCTGTCTGACCAGATGAATTGACCCGGATTTTAATATATTTGTTTAGGACTTCTTATCCATCATCACTATGGAGTTTAATTTAAAAGGCAAATGGAAAAAGATGTAAACTTAGGATCGGGTACAGACCACAAAGCGGCGAAACCTGTTATTCTGCTTGTGGACGACAACGAAGAGATCCTGGATTTTATTTCAGATGACCTGAGCGAAAAATTTAAGGTCCTGGTTGCGGAGAATGGCCTGGAAGGCTTAGCAATCCTTGAACGTGAGCTTGTTCATCTCGTCATCAGTGATGTGATGATGCCGGAGATGGACGGCTTTGAATTCTGTAAAAGAATAAAGTCAAGCATTGAATTCAGTCACATTCCGGTGATCCTGCTGACCGCGAAAAACACCCTTCAGTCTAAAATTGAAGGCCTGGAATTGGGTGCTGATGTCTACATTGATAAACCCTTTTCTCCTGAATTCCTGCAGGTACAGGCCTCCAGCCTGATCGCCAACAGAAACAAGATCAAAGCCTATTTCTCCAGTTCGCCCCTGCTACACCTGAAAAGCATTGCACCCACTAAAGCAGATGAACAGTTACTGGAGCAAATACAATCTATCATTGATCAAAACATCAGCAATCCTGATCTGGACGTAGAGCAGCTGGCGGATCAGATGCATATGAGCAGGCCGACTTTATACCGGAAAATTAAATCTATTTCTAATCTCAGTCCCAATGAACTGATCAACCTTTCACGTCTGAAAAAAGCGGCTCAATTGCTGGATAACAGAATATATAAAATATACGAAATCTCTGAAATGGTTGGCTACAGCTCACAAACACAATTTGGAAGAGTGTTCGCTAAGCAATTTGGCATGTCGCCAACTGAATATGTGAGTAATCATGGCAAAGAAGCAGGTCCAAGCTTTGCTATGTGACGGTTACACTTTCCAGGTCCTGTGTTGGCGGGCCTGTCAATACTTTCCCTGTTACATCAAACCTTCCACCATGACAAGGGCAATCCCAGCTCTGTTCCGCATCATTGAAATGAACAATGCATCCAGCGTGGGTGCAAACGGGCCTTAGGGCCGTTATGGCACCTGAATCGTCCTTATATATAGCAACCTGTTCACCATCAAATACAGTGATCATGCCTTGTCGGGGTTTAAGTTCCTGAAGCGAGGGCAAGTCTTCGGATGAAAAACGGTCTGCAACAAACCGCCAGGCAACATCTGCATTTTCCTTCACAAATTCCGTGAACCCCGCAATAGGTTTTAGCCTCGATGGGGCGAACAAGGCGGCATAATCGCTTTCTTTTCCTAGAACCAGGTCCGATATGATCTTTGCCGATAAAGTACCGAATATCATGCCGTTCCCATTAAATCCAGTCGCTACATAAATATTTTCTGAGGCACCAGGCATCTTTCCTATATAAGGTAGTCCGTCTACCGGAACATAGTACTGTGCAGACCATTCGTAATCCACCGAGGCAATATTGAAATAGCTTTCCGCATAGTTTCTCAGGTTTTCGAAAGCGCGGACGGAATCTCCATGGCCTGTTTTGTGGTCCTCCCCTCCCACGATCAGGTAGCGTTCCCCGTCAATGATATGCGTCCTGAGATAATGGTAAGGTTCCTGCATATCATAAGTCAATCCTTCGGGATAGCTGTCATCTTTTAATTTAATTCCAAGCACATAACTTCTATAAGGTGCACATCTGAAGCTCAAGAGATTAATCCCCGGTGGGATGTGCGTGGCATAAACCAGGTGTCGTGCCTGAAAGACACCCTGTTCCGCCTCAGCAGAATGAACCCCATCACTAAAATTGGTTTTTTTTATCCGGGTTCCCTCAATAATATCTCCTCCCAGCAGTCTGAACGCTTTTACAAGTGCATGAATATATTTTAATGGATGAAATTGCGCCTGATGCTCAAAGGAAATGGCTTGCTCAAAAGAAATAGGAACCCCATTTTTTTCCGCCCTGTTTACTGCTACGCCGGCGTTTACAGCCGACTCAAAGATTTTCTCCAGCTCCCTGCTTTCTTTTACATCTTGCGAAAAGAGCCATCCCGCTTTGTATTCAAAGTCGCAGGCAATATCAAGGCTTTGTACAAAGCCCTCAATGATCGCTATTGCCTCCTTCCCTGCCCGGGCAACCTGCTGTGCAGCATCAGAGCCAAAATCCTTTTCAATTTCGGGGTAGGTAGCATCGAAAAAAGTATTTAAATGGGCAGTTGTCCCCCCGGTTGTACCAAAGCCCACATTTCCGGCCTCGACGATCAGGCAGCGCTGTCCCGCCCGTTGCAGCATTAATGCGGTGGTCAGCCCGGTTATCCCTGCGCCTACGATAAGGGTATCATATACCTGATGATCGGGATCTGAACCCCTTGATTCCGGGCTTTCCCTTTCCTGGTTTTTTTGCCAGATGCTTTCGCTTAAAGTGTCTCTCTTCTTTGAATCACGTACATTCAGGTTTTCCATTTTTTCTGCTTTGGTTAGGTATATAACACCAGAACCAAGCAGTAGTTTTTAGAAAAACCTAGCTCAATTTCCAATCCGGCCTTTCGAAGTGACACGTATACCCATACGGATGTTTTTGCAAATAATTCTGATGTTCCTCTTCGGCATTCCAAAAATCGCTCACCGGAACAACTTCTGTTACAACCGGCCCTGGCCATTTACCGGAGGCTTCGAGCTCCGCAATGAGGGCGCGGGCAGTTTCGCGCTGTGTTTCGTCCATAAAAAAAATAGCCGAACGGTAAGAGGCACCAATGTCATTCCCCTGCCTGTTTCGGGTTGTTGGGTCGTGAATCTGAAAAAAATATTCAAGAAGTGTGCGATAGGATAATTTTGCCGGATCAAATGTGATTTCAATGGCTTCCGCATGGTTTCCGTGATTGCGGTATGTAGCGTTCGGAACATCTCCGCCGGTGTATCCAACTACGGTGGAGATGACTCCCGGATAATGGCGGATCAGTTCTTCTACACCCCAAAAGCAACCGCCAGCAAGAATGGCTTTTTCAGTATTCATAAATCTCCCTTAAGTTATATAAATGTACAAATAAAATCAATTCATTACCGGGTCGCTCTGGATCTCCAGCTTCGCAAATTTGACCACGTCAATACCCGGAACTCCGAAATCCGCAGTCACCTTACCCAGAATGAGGTAACAACCCGCACCGCGGAAAGGATACACCGGTGTGTGATCCGCGAAATGAACGGTATCAAAAAAATCCCCCTCGGCATCCAGAAATGTTCCGAACCACATTTTTCTGTTATTCCTGGTACGTACTGTCTTTTCACACACGTACAAACCCACCATCTTTACCGTCTGGCCTACCTTGCTCATCAGCTCCCTGGCCCCGACATCTCCGCGATAATTCGTCTTAAGCAGCTCAAACATCGAAAGGCTTAGCGGGAAACCCAGCAGTTCCAATTCATGATAAGCGTCCTCCAGCCTGGTGTTCACCAGATCCGGCAATACATAATGTTTAGCCGGCGTATGGAACAACTCTGCACTGCCGGAAGGTTTTTCTTTCTGTCGCAGCAGGGTATGTACCTCCCACAACAAAGCCTTCTTACGCTTACCGGTAAACCGCAAAGCGCCACAGCGAACTAAAATCACGACCTGCCTCAGGCTGACCTGCGTCCGCCCGAGGAAATCCTCAAGATCCACATATTGGCCATGCCGTTCCCGTTCCTGAGGGATCAGATCGATATATTTCGATTCCAGTCCCTGCAGCCCAGTAAAACCCAGATAGACGTCCTTACCCTTAACAGATACTACAGCATGGCTATGGTTTACACAGGGTAAATGCAAGGTTGCTCCTGCCCGCTTCAGCTCATGCACATATAGCCAACGTGTATAAAAACCGCCGTAATTGTTGAGCACGCCTACCATAAATTCTATGGGGTAATACGTTTTCAAATAAAGACTCTGGTAACTCTCTACTGCAAAACTGGCCGAATGTGCCTTGGAAAAACTATACCCTGCGAAACTTGACACCTGACGCCATACCTCCCTTGTGACCGCTTCAGGTCTGCCAAGGGCCTTTGAACCTTCGTGAAATTTCTCCACTAAACGGTCAAACTCTATCCTCGAGCGGTACTTCCCGCTCATCCCTCTACGCAGAATGTCGGCATCAGTACCATCCATACCGCCATAGTGGATACAGACCTTGATCACATCCTCCTGATAAACCATCACCCCGAATGTGTCTTTCAGCTGTTCCTGCATCACCGGATGCAGATAATGTACTTCAGCGGGTTTATGGAAATTCTGAACATAGGTCTTCATCATCCCCGATTGTGCGACGCCGGGGCGGATGATGGAGCTTGCGGCAATCAGGGTCAGGTAATTGTCGCAGGCCAGCTTGGTCAGCAGTTGCCGCATGGCGGGTGATTCGATGTAGAAGCAGCCTATCGTATTCCCTGTTTTCAGCCGGTTGTTCACATTTGGGTCTTTCATAAAGGTTTTGACCTGATGAATGTCGATGGTTGCCTGCTGGTTCTGTTCCACCAGTTTGACCGCCTCCCTGATGTGGCCAATCCCGCGCTGTGAGAGCATGTCGTACTTGTCGTAACCGATATCTTCGGCCTCATACATATCCCATTGCACGGTCGGCATCCCTTTAGGTGGCAGGTCCAATGCCGTATAATAGGTGATCGGCTCTTCTGAGATCAGCACACCACCTGCATGAATGCTCCTCTGGTTAGGCATCTTACTCATCCGCTCATATATGGCCATGATCCGATTAAAAGTATCATTGTTGCGGTTAGCTGCCGCGCGGCTGGGATCCGTAAAGCCATCAATTTCAGCCTTCGGCAGTCCCATTACTTTACCAATCTCGCGAATCACAGAGCGGTCATTAAAGGTCGACATGGTCCCCAGCAAAGCGGTATATTCCCTGCCATAC
>CAMLDJ010000119.1 GCA_946478755.1 uncultured Pedobacter sp.
TCCTTTAAAACCGCAATATTCAACCGCTGTTCATAATGGGCTAACTGCTCCTGTGTAAGCTGCGATTTACCGTATTTATCAGTGATGGCATTTTTTAATGGGATTTTAGTCGGAGCAGAATTATTGGTGACGCCCACTGCTTTGAGCTGCCTGACTACCGAGTAATAAATGAGCAGACTTAACACCAAGAGGCAAAAAAAGGCGACTAATTTCAATAAGTCCAATGCAGTTTGCTCGAAATAAAATAAGGAAATGCCAAGCATGCAAGCACCTAAAAACACCAGTACTATCCTCCCCGCAGAAAAAACCAATACATTATATTTAATCTTTGCTCTCAATATCTGCCTTTCAACAGGTAAAGAGGCAAAGCCATAAACGATAAAAGATACGGCACAAGTTAAGTAAAGCGCTTTGCCGTATTCTACCTGTGAGACTTCTCCCCTACCAAATACGCCAGTACCGATTCCCAAAAACCAGCAGCCAAATAGCAAGAACGGTAAGGCTTGGAGTAAAAGGGAACTAAAAACAGGCTTTTTATCGCATACTGCATTTAATCCATGATAAAAAAGCGGACCATAAAGCAAAATGAATGGCGCCAGCCAGCCTCTCAAAAGACTTTTTTCGACGAATACTTCTATAACAAATCTGTAAGTACAGTGCAGCAGGATATAAAGAACAGCAAATTGAAAAGCAGTACTTATCCGACCAGGTAAATTAATTTTTCGTATCAAAAAAAAATCTAGGAAGCTAAGAATAATTGTTGCAAAAAGTAGGTATGATAGCAGCATTAATAGACAATTATTTACTCTTACTTACACAGTTAAGCCGACCTTACAAACCTATTATCTCTATACTCAGCTGGAGTAAGGCCTGTTTTATCCTTAAAATGTTTAAAAAATGCCGCTTTAGAGTTAAACCCACAAGAAGCAGCCAATGACTCTATTTTGATATTTTCACTCTTCTCATTCAATAGCTTGACAGCGTGGTTAATTCTGTATTCGGCAATAAAATCGTGAAACCTCTTTCCAAAATATACACTAAAAAGCGTAGCAAAATCGTGCTTTGGGATACTCAGTTCGCTGGATAACAAATCAATATTAATGTTAGGATTTAAGAACATATGGTTTGATTCGAAATAAGATTTAATTCGTTCAATATAATCGAGTGCAAGTTCATCGCTCAGCGCGGAGGCAGCTCGCGGGAGAGATGTTTTTTCTTCAGCTTCATGGGATTGGACATCTTTATCTCCAAATAGCCAGTAAAGTCCCACCATCAAGCTCATTGAACCGAGCAACCCATAGCTTAAATATTTGAGGTCAAATCCTATTTGGACCCAAGCTAAACTGCAGATAAACATCAAAAAAACCACTAGCCCCAACAGTAGATAAACTACGGACAATGAGACTATCAATAGGCTGGCATCTGGTGAATCAGCCTTTCCAGAATAAAAAACCCTCAGAAGCGAGTGTGAAGCATAACCAAACATAGAAAATGCCACTAAAAGGTATAAACTTTGGTACCAGTATGTAGCAACAGTAAAAACGGTACCGCTGAAATCTCCCATAGCAGCAATATATACATAAAAGAGGCTCATAAATATGAATGGGAACAGATGAACAAGCTGCACAGTGCTAATCGTTTCCCCCTTTAGGCTCCTATGTGAAAAATAAAGCGCCGGACCTAACAGTAGGCACATGGGGTTCCAAAGACCAAAGGAATTAAGAAAATTATGTCCATAGGGATCTGAGCCATAAAGCGCATTAATGATACTCAATGAAAAAATGGAAAATAAATGTAAAGAAAAAATTTGCCTCAATGTTATTGAGTCGTTGAGCCAGTAAAGTTTTACAAAACGTAACATGTTTTCAGGGGATAGGACACAAACATACAGTTCCGTTTTAGGAAAACGAAATAAATTTGTCTTTATTAACAGACAATTCACTAACCCATAAGAGTGAACAAATTACTAGATCTACCACAGACTAAAAGACTTGACGCTTATTTTGGCAATCGGATAAAAAATACCGTTTCACCTGTCGGAACTTTTCATGCCATTTTTTTTTGTAAAATGAGCCTCGACAATGTATTTCGAGATCGAAAAGCCTAAACCATTGCCGAATTCACCTTCGGTTCCGATACGTTTAGCCTTAGTTAGCGGATCATAAATTTCTCATCGTACATTTCCGGAATCCCAATTCCCTCATCCTCAAATCCAACAATTACGTATCTTTGCAATTCTTTTACGCTAACTTTAATTCTCGCATTAGCCGGACTGAACCTTGACAACAATTTATTACCCTATGACCATTCTGCTTTTTGCATATCTGGCTTTATTAAATGTCCCCTAGTTTACAGCTAGAAATCTTGATCTAGCGAATCTTCGGATTCTTAAAAACACTTTCGATCCGAAGGGAGTAAAGGCTTGAGCTCAACCCATTTTAAGGCACTGGTTGATAACATTCAACAAAGAATCATTGCTATAAGGTTTCCCGATAACCGCATCTGCCCGGGAATCAAGAAAAGCGATCTCATCATAGCTGAGCCCCGTCAGCAGGATGATAGGAATATGCGAAGTACCTGCTCGGGATTTCAAATTGTCACAGATAATCCTTCCATCAGCAGTATCTAAACGGATATCCATCAAGATGAGGTCTGGCCTGAAATCGGCGACCTCAGTTTCGACCAGTTCGGCCTTTGCAACCGTACGGGTGAGAAAATGCGCATGTCTCAAAAAACCATCCAACGCTCTGAGCAGTAACCCGTCATCGTCAACTACTAGAATTTTTGTACCCATATCCGACATTCCTCCAACATAAGTGGCGGAACCGCAAATTTAAATGTTTTTTCTGGTAATTAACATCGCTTTCTACAACTGGCAGTAGGCGTTACCAGCCAATCCTTATAGTATGGAGCTGAAGAGATAACAAAATCGTCACATAAAATTATTGAACATCTGTAAGCAAACGTGTAAATTAGCCAGGAAACACTCACACATCTACTCTAGGTTTAATATATCAAAACATGGAATCGGACGATTTTTTTTATTCAGCATTACGAGAACAGGTCCTTATAACATGCGGGATCGAAACGATCGGTATGAAAGACTGTGTGGAAATATCCATTAAAATCTTTGAAAAAGACAAAAACTACCTTTCAGAAACCACTATCAAATCTTTTTTCGGTTTGTTGAGCAACACAAATCCACCATCTCCATTTGTTCTAGATAGTCTTGCGAGATTTACCGATAATATCGACTGGGATAACTTCAAACGAAAATCAATAGTGAAGACCGGTAGTACTGGGTATAATAATCCAGGCCGCATGTGTGCTCCCCCGTCAACAGATAACTGCTTTAATCATTAACGTAGATTTCTAATGGAGTACAAAGTTCAGGATAAACGGGATGCAAAAAATTTTCAGGAGAATCCAATGTTTGGAAATAAGGTAAATGAGAGCGGGCAGCCAGGACCGGACGATCTATTTCGCACAATGACAGAACACCACCTAAATTATGTCCCGGTTAGAAAAAATCATTCCAACCGCAAACGCAAAGGTACAGCAGCCAAACACCTGTTAAGACGCTGCACACCCGCCCAACTGGAAGAGATAAAGACAGGCGACTACATAACAACTTCAGCAGGTGAAAAAGGACTGGTATCAGCGATCGAGATTAAAACATATAGGCATGAAAGACACTATTATTTTAGGCTGAAACAGGGCAGAACCCTGCTCTATATAATGTAAAGGTCGACTTTCCTTTACAACCAATGATTGGCTCACTATGCAATATAGGTGCAACATGATCCAAAAACACAAAAGACCACACCTTGTCGGCATATCTGTTAGGGAGCACGCGATGGATTACCATAGGTTCAATGTCAGCTTGCTGTCCCTGAGCTGAAAAACTTATTTTCTTTTTCATGCTAGGTTATGGTTTTTAATTTTGTTCCTAGAAATGTATGAAGTAGCCAAAATCCCTAAAATATCAAAGGCATTATTGGTGCAGATAAAGGATCTCCACTCGCAAAATGTCCTATAAACGCTGAAATGAATGTAAGTGTAAAACCAAAGTAGGCAAACTTCTTCAGTTTATTAGGAACCATGGGGAGCATTGTGGCTAATGCACCTAAAATTTTCATTACACCTAATTCAATTCTAAAATTGTCTGGAAACCTAAATGTACGAATGCACATTTCATTTCTTGGTTTGTAAAATATCCGTAAGCACTGAATACCATCATTGCTGCAACAATACCAGTTGTTACCCAGTATATAATTTTATCTTTTTTCAATTTTTGTTTTCTTTTAAGTCAATTCTTATCAATAAGGTATTCTGTTGTTTAGGAGATGCTGCTATGTGATTCATTTTTCCATACCTGAAATCTTGGTAAAGTTTTTGGATCTGGTCGGCATTATCAGCTATAAAGCGACCTTGGGAAACAATGGGCTCATCTTGGGATTTTCCTGCATATAAAATTAAGCGGGCGTCTTCTGCTCCTGCATCAAGTTGCAGCTCACTTGCTATATCTTCATCAGATTGATTTAGCCAGCCAACCTGTTCAGCAGTTAAAAGCTGTTTTTCTTCGCCGATTTCCACATTCCGTTTATTACCACGATAAAAGCATTGAAATTTGCCGGTAAATCTAGTGTTGTAGATTTACCAGCACTAAAACTGATTTCTGCTACTATCAAGGGAACATAATTCAGAACTGGGGAACTGATGCCTGCAAGGGAACCACTGTACAACCTTATGCCCACACCGTCTTTTTCTGATACGGGTACTAGGTCTGCATTAAGGATCTGCAATCTGGGTTCTGCCCAGCGGTTCTCTTTCGGCAATGTCAGCCATAACTGGAATAACCTGCCTTTGGTAGGCTTGTCTATGATTTCGGCGTGAACGATGCCACTTCCTGCTGTCATAATCTGGAAGTCGCCCTTTTCCATAGATTCCGTCTGTTCCACAATTTTGCCATCTACAAGAAGCGAAACTGTTTCAAAACCTGCATGGGGATGTGGCCCTCCAACCGGAATGCGGTCTGTTTTATCAATATTGTCATCCATCAAATAAATAAATGGATCAGATAGTTTAAAATCTCCCCCTACTAAAGTGCGGGCAATATGGCCTTGCCCTAAGAAACCCTGTTCGTTTTGAGGCAGATAGCTATTTACCAATTTTCTTTTTAATGCCATGTCATAACAAGTTTTCAATTTTTGTAAAAAAGTTGAATAGCGCATAATATACAGTTCAGCAATGCATATTATGCGCTATCCGGAACGGGTATTATTTTGCTACAGGGGTAGCCAGAAGCTGTAATTCCCAAGCCAAGGCAACACCACTGGCACCACCGTGTTCCAGAATAACTTCACCAATACCCATAACTGTTTCTTCTCGGCCCAATCACGCTGCCATTCGGCCAGTACAGCAAACCAGTTAATTGGTACCGCACCGGCATGAATCATACGCTGCATGGCCAGTTCGTGCGCTTCCAGCAATACTGCACCACACGCATCTGCAACAACAAATACATCATAGCCTTCGCCCAAAGCCTGGATTGCTGGAAACGCTACACAGATTTCGGTAAAAAGTCCGGCTATTATAAGCTGCTTACGGCCGCTAGCTTTAACAATATCGGTTACCCTGGGATCTTCCCAAGTATTGAGCGTAGTGCGACTGATCGGTTTTTGATCGGGATATACATCCTGAAGCCCTTTAATAATGTAACCGCCACGTTCTTCCACTACTGTAGTAAGAATTGTTGGAACGTTAAATACTTTAGCTGCCTTTGCCAGGCCAACAACATTGTTGATAATCATGGTAGGCTCGTGGCTGTTCAAATTGGTAAACTGGTAAGACTGGTGATCGATTAACACCACGATACTGTCTTCAGGACGGAGCAAAGCTTCCAGGCCTACTTTTGCATTTTTTGCCATTCGATAATTAGTTAAGATTTTAATAAACCAAAATTACATTCGCTATAACCTCCAAAGCGGTATTAAATGGCAAAAAATAACGTTGTCATTTGACAACATTAGCATGTGTCATTAGCCCAACTGCAGCCAACAAATATCAAACAAATAACAAATGGCATCAAAAACGAAATCGCAAATTCTTTTGTTATGGAGAAAACCCTTTCAGAGCTCAAGAGATCTGTGATGTCGGCAAAGCCGAAAATATCGATTTTAAACATCCGGAAATAGTATAACTCTCCATATAAATTTAACACTCCAAAAAACAATGTATACAAAAAAAAACAAGTAAAGAATAGCCTTGTCATACTGCTGAAAAAACATCAACAAGCAATGATAATTGAACTCATTTAAAGAACCATTTATCTTAAAGAAAATCAATTGTAAATATTCTCAACGGCCCTAATTGACCAGTAATATTGGGGATCAACGTAAAAATATTCATATTGTATAATGAGCCAAGGTAGCTTTTTCAGGTATACGACTAAAGATCTGGCTGATTGAAATAACTTCTATAGATCCTTTCAGGCACTTTCTTCCAGACACGGGGGTAAATCTTTTTGAAATTCCTCAATTTGTTTACTGGCCCATCCAGTTCACAGAGCAGCACGCGATTGTTGAAATCTCTTGTTGCGTTCGGATAAAGCAAATGGCTAAAAAGGCGGCTTAATATGGGATAATTGTCACAGCCTCTTTCAAGCTCTTCGTGAGGTATTATCAATATCAAAGAATCTTCCAGCGCCTCAAGATTGAATCCTCTTGTTTCATATACAGTGCTATCGTCAAAATACACGCTATCGGATATTCCCAACCAAACATCACGCCTTGGCATTGGATACTGAAAAATATATCCACTAACAACCCCCTGTAGTACGATAATAAAGCAATCGGAGCGGTCAAAAAATGTATTTACCAAAACTTTACTGCCGGCGGTAATCTCTGCAAAGAGAGAATGCCTAAAAGCGTAGCGCAATGCATGTCTGTGGGTGTTGTTGATAATTGGCAGGAAAAACCTGAGAAATAATTTAATTTCTTTTATTGATTTTATTTTCATTGTATAACCTAATGTGTTAATACCCTTACAAACTGCAAAAACATATCTTTTGTCTTTTACCTGCCATTAAAGCAATTGATCGAAGTTCTTTATTTATCTGAAGCTATAGTATGACCATCGACAATGGAACCCTGATTTTTTTCAGAAGATATTTACCGGAAGATATTAGCTAAGACAGATGAATTTACCTGATATTGCCTCTATTGACTTTCCGAAGTTTCTCGATACTGTTAAGGAGAATGTCATTCGCGTCCTTTTCTATCAGTCCCTCACGAGCAAAATCACCAAGAATCCTACTTAAAGTCTCTGAGGCTATGCCTATGACATTTGCCAGATCAATTCTCGGGAGGCTGACACGAAGCTTATCTGAAGAATTTTCTCCATGCTTTGCAAGTCTGATAATAGCCGCCGCCACCCGTTCTCTTACTGAGGCATGCGTAAGTGCCAATGCATGTTCCTCTATATCTCTTACTGACTCTGCAAGTTTTTTAACAAAAGCTTTTAATACATAAGGATATTCAACTATCATTTCATTAATATCTTTCAGCGGAATTGAAACAATCTCAGCGTCTGATATCGCTTTTGAGGTGTGAAAAAAATAAGAACCCAAAGCAAAGTCTTGGAGCCCAAAATACTCTCCGGGGCCGTAGATATTGGTGATTAAGAGATTTCCCGAGCTATCTGAGATAAAAGTCTTTATATTGCCAGATACCAGATAATAAAGACCTGACTGATACTCACCCTGATTATAGATAGTCTGGTTCTTTCTAAAGACCCGGGCTTTCAACCGCTCCAATTTCTCATCCAGCCAGAACATTTCACTGCCTGATTTGACCATGCTCCTTTCCTGAAAATGCTGTTTTAAAAAAAGTTTCTGCTGGAGTCTTTTTTTCTTTAACCTTACCCCGACTTGGTTCAAAAGCTCGGCATCATCGAAACCCGTTGATAGATAACCGTCTGCACCTATTTCCATTGCCCTGCGCAATGCGGTTTGATCCCCCGTTTCTAATAACATAATCAGCCCAATCCCTGCAGTATCCACAAATTTATTTAACATGCTCACAACTCCATATCCATCAATTCCATATACATCAATTCCACAGATAATTAAGTCGACCCGGTGTTTTTTTACCAGCTCTATTGCCCGCTTTCCATTGTCTGTCAACTCGACTACATACTTATTGAACAAGAGTATATCTGAAATTTTGGCCCTGAGCCAGGAATCTTTGAGAATAATCAATATCTTAGATCCTTCCATTCAATATATTTTTCATCTTTTTGACTGTCCAATCACTTATAGATATCGGTGATTGTTATTACTAATCTATAACTACCTGATGAAGAGTTCTTTTGCCGACGACAGCAAAATTCCTGTGAATAGAAAAAATCCCAGTAGAACTACCCCTATCAGTAACAAAAACAGCTCCACTTTAATAATCCTAGCATGATAGCCTTTCCTAAAAAACGACTTCAAACAATCTGTCATTGCAGTCCTTAATAAGCGCTTTTGAGGTGAAAACTTCGACATTTTAAGTGCTTTTGACGGGTAGGTCAAAAATCGGAGGCAAAGACTGTCTGTATATTTTGACTGGCGTGCAATGGGGACTTTTTTTGATGTCGAGCTGTCTTTCTTTAAACTAGCCATTTTGTAAACTTAGCTTAATAATGGTTATTCTCAAAGGTTGTCAATAAAATATAAAGAGATGTTGACTCATATCAATGGGATAGTTGACAACGATCAATGCGAAAAGTATCATTAAAAAATCACTATAATTTTTAGTATAATAACTCCATGTCAACGCGATCAAAAAATATAAAATCCTTTAACCGCAACATGGTTCTACAAATTCTCAAGCTCAGATACAAAGCGATGAAAGAGAATGCCTTCGGGTTTTACCAGGACAAATGTCAGCTTTTCTAAGGAAAATTATCGCAATGAAAAACATCCCAAATCACCGTTAGGATGGATCTCTGGTGACCCGCACCTGGAAAATTTTGGAACTTAACTGAGGCAACAATCAATTGACCTATTTTGACCTGAATGATTTTGATGAAGTGATAATGGCGCCTATGCTGTGGGGAGTCATCCGAATGGTAAACAGTATACTGATTGATTTTCAGACGCTTGAAATTGAATCCGATCACGCCATGAACACTACTGCGCTCTTTATCAACAGTTACACCACAAGGCAATATTGAATCTCATTACAGTTGCCTTGAAGGCAACAACTTAGATTACATTTCTGGTGCTGTTCTTAGCGTAAAAACTCCTAATTTCCCATAGCGAAAACAGACCGAAGATCAGAACAGTCCGCTTTGCCCCGGAACAGATAATCACTTTAAAGCGAAACGCGGCGACAACTGAAATGCGGAATGGGTTGGCGTTTTTGCCAAAATATTCATGCCATTTCCCTAAAATACCCAATTGGTACATTTATGTCAAGATCCTGCAACTATTTTGACAGCATTTTTGGAGTTTGCAATTATCTCAGCAGTTCCAAATGTACCATCAAAATCGAACTGATCGTTTTGGTTACGACAACGTCCGTTTTAGTTACACATGCCGTTCCCGTGTGCTGCACCTTTGTATCACAAATGGAAACAATATGAAAACAATTTTTATCAACGGTAGATTTCATGGGCTATCTTTTTTTCTTTTGAACCAAAGCAAAGCCCCGCTTATAGATAGGAAACCTGGCGTGAGCCCAAAGATTACATATACCCATTTTAAGATACCCCTCCAAAAGCCCCTGCATGAAGCTCGTAAGCCATATATTCAAGCCGCTCGGATAGGCCCTGTTCATCAATTACCTTCTTTTCTTTCATTTCTCCAGTCTCCGCATGACTTAGCGAATATAGAGGCGAATTTGTAACTAATAGACACATTTTTTCTCCAAAAAACTCAAATATTCGGAGAGAAGATATCGAAACACTTGGATCAACATGGCGATGGAGCTTATTTACCTCAAGAACAAAGATTTATAGGCAAAAAAAGGAGCAGAAACCTCTTGAAAATTCTTTGCTCCATAAAGGGTCTGCAAAAGTTCGGATAAGCAATAATTAATTGCCGAGTTAAAGAGAATCACCGCACTAAACACCAAGATGACAGAATACGATGAGCTTGGTAATTGATGAAATTACGTAAAGAAAGAGAAAAGCTTATTCCGAAGGTAGTAGAATAAAAAAAATCAGAGCGAAACGAGAATCAAGAAAAGGGTTACTCAAAAATTGGATAATTACGATTTCTGATAAACTGTTTAATTCAATATTGTATAGAATTTGCTTTGTTATTTACAATAAATAATACTTTAACAAAAAGTAATTATTATTTTTATTTAAAAACCCCTATTATGAAAAACATTTACCTTCTTATTTTTTGTACCATTATCTCGCTTGGGGTTTCTGCCCAGGGCAATCAGAACAGTAAACCGGATATCCTTCAGAAGACCACTGGAGATGAACTCAAAGGAAAAATACTGCGTATAACTGATAGTGACATTACGTTTGTATATGCTGGAGAGACTGCAGAGTACGTTATCAAAAAGACGGACGTAGCTAAAATTACCCATTCCAGTGGAAGAGTAGAGGTTTTTTCCCAAGAGCCCTCCACTGTGCAGGTGCGCCAGAAAGATCCTGTATCGATGATAGCCAGTCCTGATGAGCACCATAACCGGATAGCCATCCTTCCCTTTTCCTTCCTGCTGGACAATCAGCAAGGCGCCGCGGAAATTGGGATCAAGGCACAACAAGACGCCTACAATCTGCTTTCACAGCACTCCTCCGGCTATACGATCCTCGATCCACGGACCACTAATGCGGCATTGCTACAGGCGGGGGTAACCCGTGAAAAACTGATCGGTTTCACGATGAAAAATCTTGGTGACATTTTGGGAGCTGAGTACATCATCGATGGTACAGTAAGCCAGAACAAAGCATATACGACAAGTTCAACCTTTGGTAGCAGTAGTGCAACGGTCAAAACCGATGGGAACAGGGCCAAGGTAACGGGCTTTGGCTCATCTAACAGCGAGAGCGAACAACAATATGATGTCAGCGTAACGCTACAGATTTACATGGACAATAACGTAAGCATTTACAGCAATACCCATAAAGCATTTTGGTCAAATACGGATGGTTCATATACAGGTCCGCTGGAATTTGTTCTTAAACGGTCCCCTCTTTATACTAAGTGATGTAACACCATTTGAAAAAATGGCAATAATCTGAATCTATAAATTAATCTCAACAAATTATGCTTTTGAAATCCTTAAACACAGCCAGATGCCTGAAGAATGTTTGCCTCACCACACTTATCCTGTTATTCATCTCTCAAAGTGCTATTGCCCAAAGAATTGAGGTAATGGACTCAACCATTGTTAAAAATAATTTTTGGAATTCGAAACCAGTAAGGATTTCTGCCGTCCCTGTACTATTGATTGCCGGGAGTGCAGCGACATGGGGTATAAGAAAAGATGTACGTAGTTTCCGCAACCGCTACCTGCCTACTTTCCGATATCATTATGACGACTATTTACAATACGCCCCTGTAGTTGCGGTACTTGGATTAAATGCCGCCGGAGTGAAGGGAAAAAATAAAATGGGCAGGGCCTTGGTTTCCTATGCTTTTTCCGCAGTGATCATGGCCTCTGTCGTAAACACAGTAAAATACACCGCAAAAGTTGAACGCCCGGATGGAAGTTCAAATAACTCTTATCCTTCAGGGCATACGGCCAATTCTTTCATGAATGCGACATTTCTTCATAAAGAATATGGACAATACCGGTCGCCCTTATATAGCATAGGTGCTTATACTGCTGCGACTGCCACTGCAGTAGGCAGGGAGCTGAACAACCGGCACTGGATCTCTGATGTTCTTGCGGGTGCAGGGATCGGGATTCTTTCCACTGAACTGGGGTATGTTGTTGCCGATAAAATTTTCAAAGAAAAAGGGCAGCACATCAAACTGACCAATAATCATGTTCCGATCCAGTTGAAGCCTAGCTTTATTGAACTCAAACTGGGGTATACGCAAGCATTGAGTAAAGATCTGACAGAAAGGTCTGAGGATCTCTTTGCCAAAGGGGGATTTAATTTTGGTATCGAAGGCGCGTGGTTCTTTCACAAAAACTTTGGGGTTGGTGGCGAATTCGCCTTTTCAAGTTTTCCGATAAATGATGATAACTTAAAATTCAATGATGTGGATATTCCCACAATCAGTGATGGGCATTACACACAGCCGATGGGTATCCGGTATATTCATGTTGGCCCTTACTTTAGTCTTCCTCTTTCCAGAAATTGGTTTGTAACAGGAAAACTTGGAGCAGGAACAGCTTCCGGGGCAAAGGGAGAGGTTATCCTGAATCTAAAAGAAGATTACAGGGAAATTTTCGGCTCCAATGAATTACCTTATTACAGATACAAGCCTGAAAGTACATTCAGCTGGTCTGCAGGCATGGGTATCCAAAAGCAGATAAAGAGAAACATCGGTATTAAGGCCTATGTAAATTATTTCAATTCAAAAAATGATTTCAAGCTTGACATAATAGATGATATAAATCCAAATGGTGGGTATACCTTTAAGGATTACGGATCCGAGAAAGTCCGGTTCGACAATCTGACCGTCGGATTGGGCTTGACCGCTTATTTATGGTAATGTCTTCTAGAAAAGATTATAATAATTAACTATGGAAACTTTTTCCCATATCAAAACCGTTTTAGGTATCATTCTTGGCCTCAGCATCACACATGCGCTGAAGGGCGCAGTGAAAATCATCGAACATCCCGGCCGTGCAAAAGCATATACGGTACATCTGATGTGGGCCTTTTACATGTTCCTGAGTACGGTATACTTTTGGTGGTTTGAGATACATCTGACGGAGATAAAACATTGGGATTTTTTAAAATACATGTTTCTGGTCATTTACGTAATCACCTACTTCACGCTTGCAGCCTTACTTTTTCCTGACGACCTGCGTGACTATAAAGATTACAGATCCTATTTTTTCTCACGGAAAAAATGGTTTTTCGGTATTTTGGCACTCCAGTTTCTATTTGATTCGGTTGATACCTACATAAAAGGGCCGAATTACCATTCAGATATGTTAAGGATCTATCCGATCAGGGAATCTGTGCACATTGTTGCCTGCCTGATTGCGGCAAGGTCAAACAATAAATGGGTACAACTTTTCATTGTTTTGGCATTTATTGTCTTTCAGCTTTTTTGGATATTACACTATTACATGAATGGGTAATAATTTTGGTGGGTAAACAAATTAGCATTTACTCACCAAAATATTTTTTGCGAAGTACGTTGATAAAACCCTGTTCATGGGCGCCTAATAATTCTATAGTTAACAGGTTCTCGATTCCACTCTTTTTGGACACGCCAAAACCATATTTATCAGGTTTAAAAAGAGGCCCTACCACTGCAAAAGACTCATTTGAGTGGGTATGCTGATGATATTCCAGCACAGGGGCATCTCCAATAATAGCGTCAATTTCTTGGGCACCAAGTGCTTTCGCAGCCTGATCTATATTATTATACGATTTAATTTGGAGGCCTGTTTCGTAGGCATACCTTTCTGAAACACTCCCGGTAAGTATGCCCACATTTTTACCGGGCAGATCATTGACGCTGTTGATCTGATTTGTGAGCGACTGGGTGGTCATTACACTTGTTACCGAAGAGGTAACATATGCAACAACCGCTACTCCACATATAAGCCATATTGCGGAAAGGATCCTGCCTACCCATCCAAAAAGATTCTTTCTATCCGCTTTACCTGAAATGGCAATGGACATTACGTGATAAAAACTTTCTGCCAAGCCCTCCCTCCACCGGTTGGAAAAATCCTTATCATACTTTCTGTCAAAGACAGTGAGGATAACGGTACCTAAAAGGATTAAAAATGCAAGCCAGCAGAAAGTAGTTAAATGGCCTGCATTACCCAAACCGGAAATGATTTCTTTAAAGCTGCTGGAGCGGTCTTTGGCTGTCATTATACGGAGGCCGGCATCATACCATGGCTGGGTGAAATCAATATTTCTTGCCCTTTCCTGGGTAATGGTAAAATTGGTTACCGCAACGTCAAATCTCCCCTCTTCAACACCTTGCACCAGTTCCTTAAAAGTAGGAACCTGTTGATACTCAAACGACAATGCCAGACGTTTGGAGAGCGATTCCCATAATTCGATTGACATCCCGGTAAACCGGCCGTTTTTTTTCATTACAAACGGTGGACTAACGTACACCCCAACTTTTATCGGTGTTTTCGCATCTGGCGTTGCATATAAATATGATATGAAAACACAATTGATCAGCAGTAATAAACACACTTTTTTTATCATTTCATAACGCTATTATAATCAGGAAGTTTATATTGTTCAAACTTCAACTGATATTGTTTACGGTACTTTTTACTGTTTTTCAAACCAAATGTCGAAAGTAGTCCGCTCAGTTGAGCTTTTATCCAATAATTAAAGATAAATTTTTGCTGGTTACGTTCCACGTAGATCAAAGAAGGTTTGTGGTTGCTTCCGGGCAGGACCAGGTTCACTACAAAAGTTTTTACAGCGGGCACAAATTGCCATTTATGGTTATTATTAGCAAAAAACTTAATCTTTAAGGCATCAAAACTGAAATTCATCCTGCCGAGTGCAGCATATTTATTACCTGACCAATAGCTGTAGAGGGTATCAGCATAACCGGATTTGATGCCTACCGAGGCCATTGGCATAGACATTTTGGAAAATTCTCTTAAATCCATCTCCGAAAAGTTTACTTTAGCAGTAAAGCCTGCCAGGGAATCGGCATAAGATTCCTGATAGGAAAAATGCCTGATCTGCGTACTGAATAAACGGGCACTGAGGACAAGCGCAAGGCTATCACTCCCCTTTTGATTGCTTACGTTCAAAATTTTCCCGTTGATATCGGTAAAAGGAATTTCACTCCATTGTTTTGCCTTTGGTTCTAACTCTTTGTAAACAACAGCACTATGATGAAGCGCTATCTCGTTTATGCGGAATGGCGTTTTAACCGCACTGATGAGTTGCGTAGGCATAGGTTTGAAATGACCAGGTTTGGGCGGTAAGTGTTTATCTCTTGAAACAT
>CAMLDJ010000120.1 GCA_946478755.1 uncultured Pedobacter sp.
CATCCTGTTCTCTTTTTCCCGCGGCGATTTTATGATGATGATTACCGCCATCATTATTTATGTATTTAGTGCCTGGTTCCTGAATGTCTGGGTGGCCAGCCTGGTAACGGCAGTGCTGATGTCGGCGGTGATGGTGATCAGTAAAAAGACCAGTGAATCGGCCATGATGATCATTATGGTCATGGCTGCTTTCTTACTGATTGATCAGGTGCCTTACCTGGCGAAATTAATCCCCGGACCGGTAAACAGGCTAACGGAGCGTAAATCGATATGGCAGGATCCCTGGAATAACGAGGTGTACGGTGGCGACCAGGTGGCAAATGGCATCTGGGCAATGGCAAGTGGTGGCATCAGCGGTCAGGGTGTCGGACAGGGCTTTGCCAAGACCATTCCGGAGGCACATACCGACATGATCCTTCCCGCTATTGGGGAGGAATTCGGCTGGGCAGGCATCACTGGCATATTCATCTTATTCCTCATATTTCTACACCGGGCAATCCTTATCGGTCGGCAAACGGGCATGCCCTTCTTGTTCTATTTATGTGCGGGTATCGGCATCAGCTTGTTCATTCAGTTTTTACTCATTGCCGGTGGCTCCACAGGTGCATTGCCCTTATCGGGTGTGGCCCTGCCCTTTATCAGTTATGGCGGTTCCTCCCTCGTAGCGAATATGCTGGCAGCAGGATTTCTATTGTCTGTATCCCTGGTACGGGGCTCACCGGTACAAATGGCCTACATCACCAAACAGCAGGATAAGAACCTGGTTCCGGCTTTGCTTGCGGCTAGTTTAGCTATTCTATTACTTACGATGACGGTATCTAACTACATCGTACACAATAAAAAATGGGTGGTTCAGCCTGCCCTGGTGGCGGATAGAAGCGGCATGCGGATGTTTAGCTACAATCCGCGGATTGCCATCTTAATGGACCGGCTTGCCGCAGGCGATCTGTACGACAGGAACGGCCGTATTCTGGCCACCAGTAAACCGGAACACATCAGGAAACAGGAAGCGGAACTGAAGGCTGCCGGTATCAGTTATAACCTGGATTCGGCAGAGCATAAGCGGGTAGACCGGTATTATCCTTTTGAAGAACAACTATTTTTCTGGGTGGGCGACAACAATACCGGCATTTTCAATGGTAGCACCAATGGTTACTTCGCTGAATATGAGCACGCTGCCGAGTTAAGAGGTTTCAAGACCCCAACGGTTTCCTTTAATACGCATGCGAATAAATACCAGGAGAACCGCTTTTTGCCTAGGGGTGTGAAAGAAATGACTGTAAGTAAGCGGGATTATGCGGCCCTCGCTCCTCTTTTGCTGGCGGGTATCAACAGTGAGGAAGTTGAGCGCTTCAAGAAACGGAACAGGAATGTGAAAATGACCATAGATGCCGCGCTGCAAACTACCCTGCAAAAGACCATCGCGCAGGATACGGCAGTCCAGAACAGCCGCGTATCGGTCGTCGTTATGGAAGATGTTACGGGTGATGTGCTTGCCTCGGCTGTATATCCACTTCCACCTTTGAAGAACTGGGATCTATTGAACATGAGTACCGCTGAGCAAAATAAGCTGGCTGGCTGGTATACGACTGCGGATCTGGGCTTTACCACGGCGACGCCGCCAGGATCGACAGCGAAAGTGCTGACGGCTATGGCGGCATTTAATAAGCTCGGGCCGGCTGCAGCGAAAAAAGTATTTACGGTGAGCGCAGCCGAAAGGATCCGGACTAAAGGGATTGAACCCGATGAAACCGGCCGCATCGACCTGGAACGCGCTCTTGTAAAATCCAACAACGTCTATTTCATTAAGATTGCCAATGAGGAACACCTGCAGGATGAAATGGCGACTTTGTATTTGAAGACAGGGATGTTCCTGAGGGGTGTGGGTGGCTATTATTATGGCCGGGATACCAGCAACATCAAGCAGGAAGACAAATGGCGGGCGCTATGGGAGAAAACGGAATTTAACACCAGGCCGAGATACGATCCGGCGAGGATCCGGCGTACAAGGGCCAAGGGCATCTCTGGAATGGCTTGGGGACAGGGTGAGCTGATTGCCACGCCTGCCGCTGTAGCCAGGCTGGTGTCGGGCGTAGCCAATCAGGGAAAACTGGTGGCCAACCGTTATGTGTTAAAGATCAGTGATTCTGCTACATCGGTAAATCCTTCCGTCAACATTGCCAAGGACGCGCAGTATGCAACACTGATCAGCGGCTATATGTTAAAACAGAGTGAAAACAAGACGTATACGCTGGGCTTAAAGGTTGCCGGTAAAACGGGTACGCCGGAAAGGGTCTGGAAAGATGAGAAAATAAATGATGGCTGGTATACGTTCTTTGCACCGAAGGCCAATGGAAAGGGACATGTGGTGGTGTGTATCAGGATAGAATCTACCCGTGGCTCAAGTAAAGCAGTAAAGCTGGCCGGTCAACATGTTGTGCCTGCCTTACTTAAGTTGGGTTACCTGAAGAAAGAACAGAAAAAAGAAGTTAAAATAAGCCCTGATTCCGTCAGGACAAGGGTAAAAAAGATAAAAGAAACAGACACTGCCGACCGCAGTCTATAGAAATGTTTGGGAGCAAACTTAATTGAAAACAAAATGTTTAACCTATTTAATAAGCGCAGTCCGGAACCACCGCAGGATGTAAAGGCCATCAGGGAATTGTTACTGGGCGCGATAAAACAGGAATTGCAAAAGCTTGAAGGCGGTGAAGGTACGCACATTAAAGGTCTTGCCCTGCTGATCGCTTGCACGCCTACCGAGAAATACATGTATGAATCGGCTGTTTTTGCGGAGGATGAAGGCAGGTTTAAAAATGAGATCCAGCGCATTGCGGATGATTTTGCCATCGACCTCCCTGAACAGTGGAACATGCAGCTCAACTTTATAGAGGAACTGCCTGCTGACGCCATAAAACTGGCGGGCATTTGTGCCGCCCTTTACATCCGGACACCCGAACATGTGATCGTCACCCGCTCAAAGACGGCTTATATCCGCACCCTGAACGGGGAATCGGAAAAAAAGGAATATAAGATCTCCGATACGGATGGCGTAATCAATATCGGCAGGGAACATAAAGTACAGGTCAGCGATGGTTTTTTCCGGATCAATCACATTGCTTTCCCTGACAGCAGCGCCAATGAAGCCAATAAGTTTATCAGCCGGCAGCATGCGCATATTGAATGGGATGCGGATACCGGATCATTCCTTTTGTTTGCCGATGAAGGGGGTATTCCGCCCAGGAACAAGGTAAAGATCAGATCTGTAGGCGATCATAATCCGGTAAAATTAAATGTCACTGAACTGGGTCATGTGCTGCAGGAAGGTGATCAGATCATTTTAGGTGAGCTTGCAGTTTTGGAATTTAGTTATATTGAAGCCGATAATAATTAATATTGTATAATGAGTAAAGTCTTTACGATAACAGAAGGATTAGAGAATCTTGGAGCTTTAAGCACTGGTGGCCAGGGTTCTGTGTATAAAGGTAAGCGGACTGGCACCATCATCACAGCAGTGAAGATCATGCCCACACCTATCCATACAGAAAGCGAGGGTGACAAGAACTTCATGCGGTTTAAAAATGAAGTGGAGAAACTGAAAAAGGTGAATGAGGTACCGAACCCCAACGTTGTAAAAATATTGGGCTCCGGGCTGACCGAAAGTGGCTCCTTCCCTTTTATTGAGATGGAATACATCGAAGGACCCGATCTGGAAAAGCTGTTAATGCCGCCAAATAGCCCCATTTTCACCGTACATGAAGTTATTAAACTGGCCGAACAGCTGGCCAATGCCCTGGCACATTGTCACCGGGTGGGTGTTAAGCATGGGGATATCAAAAGCAATAACGTAAAATTCAATAACGAAACGGGGAATTATGTCCTGCTGGATTTTGGCTTAGCCATTATGTCCGACGAGCAGCGGCGCACCAGTTTGCGATATGCCGGAGCGGTCGAGTTCATGGCACCTGAGCAACATGATGGAGAAATGTTCTTCCAGACAGATGTATACAGCTATGGGATTGTACTTTATGAGCTGCTCGCAGGAACTGTTCCCTTTCCGCAGATCAACAAGACCGAAAGTTCCCGCAACCAGGTGATGGTCTCCCATATGGAAGCGGAGGTTCCTGATGTGCTGGCATTACGGAGAAACCGTTTGCCGGAAAGCTGGAATGCAGATGAAAGAGAAAAGGAAATGCAGGTGCCGCAATGGTTATTGCAGGTCATTCAGAAATGCCTGGAGAAAAGTCCTGAGAAAAGATTTGCCAACGGCATCGCCCTTCAGGATGCCATTATCCACCGTGGGGGTGAGTTTGTGGCACCCCTTGAAGTGATCTCCAGTCCTGCGCCTACTTTCCTGACGGAGAATAGAGCTGCTCCGCCAGCCTCGGACGAGATCAGCTTGTCCAAGCCGGTATTTGCCATTATGATCCTGTCCATCATCATATTGGGAATGCTTTCTGCATATGGACTGTTTATGAAGGGCAACGAACTCAACAGGCAGGCAATGTTGGACTCTGCCGCTCAGCTTAACAAAGATACCACAAGTGTGATGCCCCAACAGCAGCCGGATACCACTGCAAGGGTGCAGCCTGTTACGATCGATACAGTTGCCCAGAAGGCCGAAATTGATAGTCTTAAAAAGGAATACGAAGCACAAATGGCTGCTGCCGCAAGGCGGGCCGATACAGAAGCAAAGGCTAAGGAAACCGGAACCGTGATAGAAAGTGAGGGAAAGAAATATCAGTTACCTAAAGGAACGGTGTACTTTTATGAAGCACCCAATGCCACTTCGGTGAGAACCGGCGTACTTGGCTTGTGGAATAATGCCAAATTTAATGTGATTGAAGAGAGCAATGGCTTTATTTATGTGATCCATACCAATAAGGACGGACAAACCACTAAAGGCTGGCTGAATAAAATTGATCTTAAAGAGCTGTAAAGGAATCTCAAAGCGCTGTAAAGCTAAGCGCGATACCGGGTAAAAAAATAAGGGCAGTCTTTCGATCTGCCCTTATCAACCTTAAAACTAACCAATTATGAAACCTTAATCTCTTTAGCAGCTGGCTGTGCTGGCTCTTTTTTACCGATGGTAATGTTTAAGATGCCATTGATATACTCAGCCGTAATCTTATCCCCGTCTACACTTTCCGGCAAAACAAAGGATCTTGCGAAGGAAAAGTAGTCAAATTCTTTTCTGGTGTAGTCTTTTTTCTCTTCTGTTTCGGCTACTTTTTTCTCGGCCCAAACCGATAACGTATCTTTTTTCAGGTTAATCTGGAAGTCTTCTTTGGTTAATCCGGGTGCGGCCAACTCAATTTTGTATTCCGTATCTGAGGCTAAGATGTTGACACCCGGAACCTTATTAATGCTTAAGTTTTTATTCAAGGCCTCACTAAACAATGAGTCAAAAACGTTGTTAAAATAAGGTGCGGTGTTCCTGGTTCTGTTGTTAAATTTTACTAGTGTCATGGTTATTTTTCTCCTGATTTATTTTTTATGAATTACTATTTTTTATATTATTCCTATATTCAACTCTTATACCAACCCCAATTTCTATGATATTTAAGACATTTTGGCGCTCCGCAAACAAAAAAGAAGACAAAAAGGCAGATATCGTGAATACTGTAGACAGTTTTAAGTATAAGACTGTGATCGAAACCCGGTTTGCAGATTTCGATATGTTGGGCCATGTCAACAACGCCGTCTATTTTACTTATATGGAAATTGCCAGGGCAAAATATTGGAAGCAGGCCATACAGTGGGATTGGAAGAAAACAGGTGTGGTCATTGCAAAGGCTTCGCTGGAGTATATTTTACCGGTGCTTATGGACGATAAAATAAGTGTCTATGTGCGTACTTCAAGGATCGGTCAAAGCAGCTTCGACCTGGAGTATTTAATGATTAAGCTGGTCAACGGCAAGGAAGAAATATGCAACAGGGGAAAAACGACCTGTGTAGCCTTTGATTATATCAACAGACGCTCCTTCCCCATTCCCCGAGAGGAACGGGAGCGCATGATCTCATTTGAGCAGCTACAACCCTAAGATGCGCTATAGCTAAGCTGTACAAAGGAATGCCCTATTTCTCCTGGCATCGGGGGATGTAGTTTTTTGATGCTCACAGTTGCCTTATTCACAAAAGGATAGGCGCTTAGGGTACGGTCGATGATATTTTTAATGACCGTTTCCAGCATCTTCTGGGTTCTGGCCATCTCTTCGAGAATAATGGTATTCAACACTTCGTAATTTACGGTATGCTCCAGGTTCTCCGTATCGCCAAATGGTATAAATTCCACGACAGCATCCACCAGGAAATAGATGCCGGTCAGCTGTTCTTCAGGGTAATAACCATGGAGGGCATAACATTTAACATCTTTAAGGGCAACGGTCTGTGTATATTTAGTGGTCTGCGACATGGGTATTTAATTTTTTGTCAGCTATTTACCAGCCATACCCTGAATTTAGTACCTTTGGTGAACAGCTTGCTGCGAAATCAAATATAGTGTAAACAATGAATAAATCTACCAAAAAAGACCTTTACGAAGCTCCTGATTATTACTTGTTGGATGAATTATTATCTGAGGAGCATAAGCTGATCCGCTCTGCCGCGAGGGACTGGGTTAAAAAAGAGATCAGCCCGATTATAGAGGATTATGCGCAAAAAGCGAAATTTCCAAAGCATATCATTAAAGGTTTGGGAGAGATCGGCGCCTTCGGGCCAACCATCCCTACCGAATATGGCGGTGCAGGTTTGGATTATATGGCCTACGGCTTACTGATGCAGGAGATTGAGCGTGGAGATTCGGGGATCAGATCCACCGCTTCTGTACAGGGATCATTGGTGATGTACCCCATATTCGCCTACGGAACGGAAGATCAACGCAGAAAATATTTGCCAAAACTGGCTACAGGTGAGCTGATGGGTTGTTTCGGCCTGACAGAACCTGACCATGGTTCAGATCCGGGCGGAATGGTAACCAATATTAAAGATAAGGGCGATCATTACCTGCTGAATGGCGCGAAAATGTGGATCTCCAACGCACCATTTGCCGACATCGCTGTGGTTTGGGCAAAGGATGAATCGGGTAAAATACGGGGAATGATTGTTGAACGTGGCATGGAAGGCTTTACCACCCCCGAAACCCATAACAAATGGAGTCTCAGGGCTTCTTCAACGGGCGAACTGGTCTTCGATCAGGTTAAGGTCCCTAAAGAAAACATCTTTCCAGACATCACCGGCCTTAAGGGACCGCTTGGCTGTTTAAACCAGGCACGTTATGGCATTGCATGGGGTGCTTTAGGGGCGGCTATGGATTGTTACGATACCGCACTCCGCTATTCTAAAGAACGTACTCAGTTTGGAAAACCCATCGGTGGCTTTCAGCTCCAGCAAAAGAAACTTGCAGAAATGATCACCGAGATTACCAAGGCTCAGTTACTGGTATGGCGCCTGGGTGTGCTTAAAACTGAAAACCGCGCTACTCCGGAACAGATCTCTATGGCTAAAAGGAACAGTGTGGAGACAGCCCTGAACATTGCCAGAAATGCCAGGCAAATGCTGGGTGGCATGGGCATCACCGGCGAATATTCCATTATGCGCCATATGATGAACCTGGAATCGGTGGTCACTTACGAGGGTACGCACGACATTCACCTGCTGATTACCGGCATGGATGTTACAGGTATAAATGCATTTAAATAAATTTAATGAAGAGTTTTAAAAAATATTATCAGATCCCTGCCCCACCGGAAGAAGTTTACTGGGCATTAACGAAAGCACAAAGCATACAACTGTGGACAGGAGCCGAAGTGGAATTTACCGAAGAGCCGGATACGGAATTCTCGTTCTGGGACGGAGACATTGTAGGCAAAAACCTGGAATTTGATTATGGAAAGAAAATTGTACAGGAATGGTATTTTGGGGAGGACAACAATGAGCCATCCATCGTAACGATTAAACTGCATGCCGATAAAAAAGGTACCTCACTGGAATTTCTACAAACCAATATCCCTGAAGCGGATTATGATGACTTTACAGCTGGCCTGGATGAGTATTACCTTGGCGGCCTGACGGATTTTTTTGACGAATAAAAGAAAAGGCATTTCTATTTGAAATGCCTTTTCTTTTATGCTTCGTCGCTGTAGACGGACCTGATCTCATCCCTGAGGTTATATTTAGAGGCCATCACCTCACCATAAGCACCAGCACTTCTGATGGCATACAAATCGCCTCTGAAAGTTTCCGGCTGCTCTACTTCTTTTCCAAAGCAATCCGTGCTTTCGCAGATCGGCCCTACGATATCGTATTTCAAGGCAATTTCATTTCCCCTGCTCAGGTTTTCTATTTTATGATAGGCCTGGTATAAAGCAGGGCGCATCAGTTCCGTCATCCCGGCATCCAGGATCACGAAGTTTTTCTTCTTGCCATTCTTCACATACAGCACCCGGCTGATCAGAGAGGCAGATTGCCCAACAAGGGCTCTTCCCAATTCAAAGTGTACCTCCTGACCTGGTTTGATCTCCAGGAATTCAGAAAAGATCTTAAAATAATTTGCGAAGTCGGGGATCTGCTGATCGGGATGATGATAATCGATGCCTAGTCCGCCGCCTACATTTAAGACCTTAACAGCAAAACCGCGCTCTTCAAACCAAAGGGCGAATTCGTTTACCCGTACACAAAGGTTTTTATAGACATCCAAATTGGTGATCTGCGATCCGATGTGGAAGTGTATCCCAATAAAGTCCAGATGTGCCGAGGCTCTTAGTGCTTCTGCACATGCTGGTAGATCCCAGGAATTTACCCCAAACTTATTTTCATCCAGACCAGTAGTGATGTTGTGGTGGGTATGCGCATCTACATTGGGATTGATGCGAATGGCTACACTCGCCTTTTTGCCCCTTTTACCGGCCAGTTCATTAATCACCTCCAGTTCCTGAACGGATTCCACATTGAAACAAAATATATCCTGATCCAAAGCAAGGTTAATTTCCTTGTCGGACTTACCCACACCTGCAAAAACAGTTTTTTCTTTGGCAAAGCCAGTCTCAATGGCTTTACTCACCTCTCCACCGCTCACACAATCAGCACCAAAGCCTACCGCCCTGATCTTTTCCAATACCCTGACATTGAAATTTGCTTTCATCGCATAGTGCACATGAAAATTGTATAACTTAGCTGCCGTTGCGCAGGTATTTAATGTGGTTTGCAGCAGATCCAGGTCGTAATAATAGAAAGGTGTTTCTAAAGTTCCGAAGCGTGATATATCTTTATTAGAAAACATAATGTTTAAATATCTTGTTATTTTTTTTGTACTTATACTTGGGCTGATTTACCTCGGTAACTATATCGACCTTAAAAATCAGAAGATCAGCAAAAAAGAGTACGACAGAAGGATCAGGCTCTTTATCGTACTCCTATTGATCATTCTTGGTATCCTGATCTGGATAAAAAGAAGATGACCTCCGTTTTCTTATTCAAACAGCCTGTTGTGTAAACTTTTCAGTGCTTCGGTTTTATCCGGGGTATTGATCAGCAGGGAAATGTTATAATTGCTTCCGCCGTAAGAGATCATCCGTAACGGAATATGCTTGATGGCATCCAGTACGCGTGCCGCATAACCATGTTTGTCTGCCCCAAAATCGCCCACTACACAAACGATCGACTGGTCGGTATCAATTTCAACTGAACCAAAATCGTGTAACTCTTCTACAATCTTCTGCAGGTTGCCGGTATAATCGATGGTCAGTGAAACCGCAACTTCTGAAGTGGTGATCATATCGATCGGTGTTTTATACCTTTCAAAGATCTCAAATACCTTTCTTAAGAAACCGTAAGCCAATAGCATGCGGCTGGACTGGATCTTAATCGCCGTGATACCGTCTTTTGCAGCGATAGATTTGATCTTTCCTTTTTCACTTTCTGTCGAGATCAGCGTACCGGTAGCTTTTGGCTCCATGGTATTCAGCAATCTGACCGGAATTTTGTATTTCTGGGCCGGGAAAACCGATTGCGGATGTAGGATCTTTGCGCCAAAATAAGCCAGCTCTGCCGCTTCATCGAATGAAAGATAGGAAATCGGCTTGGTGCCTTTTACAATCCTCGGATCGTTGTTGTGCATCCCGTCGATATCCGTCCAGATCTGCACTTCTTCGGCTAATATCGCTGCACCAATTAGGGATGCAGTATAATCACTTCCTCCACGCCGCAGGTTGTCCACCTCTCCAAAGCTGTTCCGACAAATGAATCCCTGGGTAATGAACAGCTTGGTGTCTTTATGCTGATCTAATATCGGCTGCAAATGTTTTGTTGCGTAAGGTACATCCGGCTCATTGTCCTCATCAATTTTCATAAAATCCAAAGCAGGTAGCAGCACAGATGGCACTCCAATAGATTTTAAATAGATGTGGTATAAAGTGGTCGACAAAAGCTCGCCCTGTGCCAGGACAACTTTCTCTTCTATGGGCGTAAAAATGTCATTCGCCAGGGTACTTAAAAAGTTGAAATGGTAATCGACCACCTCCTGCCCTTGCTCACGATATTCCCCTTCGGCTAAAAGTTCCCTGATGAAATCATTGTATTTTTGCTGTAATGCGTCAATTAAACTTAACGCAACCTGTTTATCTTCCTTTAAAAGTTTGGCTGAAATTTCCACTAAACTATTGGTGGTACCGGAAACGGCCGATAACACGACAATTTGTTCTTCTGCCGGATCGATGATATCCAGCAATTTTTTCATGCGCTCAGGGCTTCCTACAGAAGTGCCTCCAAACTTTAATACTTTCATAATTTGTTAATGTTTTAATCGTCATGAGACCCGGCAAAACCATCTGGTCCCTTTTTTGTTTAATTAATTTTTAAAGGTTAAAAGCTGTATAATTAGCTATATTTATTTGCTCCAAGTATTTTAATATTAAGCAAAATGGTTATATACTTGTAATCGGGCGTGAAATTAACTAAATCACGCTTAATAAAGGCAAAATAGGCAAAATAAAATTTGGAAAACGATATATGCAACTAGAACAAGCTACCTTAGGAACAGTTAATAAATGGCTGAACGGCAATTACGATCAAAAAACGAAAGAAGAAATACAGAATCTTTTAAATAAGGAGGCTTATACCGAACTTACAGATTCATTTTACAGAAACCTGGAATTCGGAACGGGAGGTTTACGCGGCATCATGGGGCCGGGATCAAACAGGATCAACAAGTATACCATAGGAACCGCAACACAAGGCTTATCCAATTACCTGAACAATAAATATCCGGGAGAAAAGATTAAAGTGGCCATAGCACACGATAGCCGTAACAATTCAGCTTATTTTGCCCAGGTGACCGCCGATGTTTTTTCAGCCAATGGGATACATGTTTACTTCTTTTCTGCATTAAGACCAACGCCGGAGTTGTCCTTTGCCATCCGTCAGCTTGGCTGTAAAAGCGGGGTAATGCTTACGGCTTCGCACAATCCAAAGGAATACAATGGCTATAAGGCCTATGGCGCTGACGGCGGCCAGTTCACTTCGCCTGATGATATCCTGGTCATGGATGAAGTGGCAAAGATTAAAAGTATTGATGAGGTTAAATTTGATCGTGTAGCAGATCATATTGAAAAAATCGGAGAAGAGATCGACCAATTGTACCTGGATAAAATCACAGCACTTTCGGTATCTCCGGAAGCCATTTCCCGTCAGAAAGACCTCAAAATTGTCTACTCACCTATTCATGGAACAGGAATTACCCTGGTTCCGAAAGCACTGGAGCAATTTGGCTTTACCAATCTGACCCTTGTAGAAGAACAAAGTAAGCCGGATGGCAACTTTCCGACTGTGGTTTATCCGAACCCTGAAGAAAAAGAAGCACTTACCCTCGCTTTGAAAAAAGCGCAGGAGATTGATGCCGACCTGGTACTGGCTACAGATCCTGATGCAGACCGCGTGGGGATTGCTGTAAAAAATAACGATGGAGAATTTGTGTTGTTAAACGGTAATCAGACCGGAAGTTTACTGATCAATTATCTGCTAACGGCATGGGAAGAAAAAGGAAAGCTTACCGGCAGCGAATATATTGTTAAAACCATTGTAACTTCCAATCTGATAGAAGCAATTGCCAAAGCTAAAAATGTGACTTATTACAACACGCTTACCGGCTTCAAATGGATTGGCCAGATCATGACCCAGCTGGAGGGTAAAGAAACCTTTATTGGTGGTGGTGAAGAGAGCTATGGCTATCTGGTTGGCGACCTGGTAAGGGATAAGGACGCTGTGGTTTCCTGCGCCTTTATTGCAGAAATGACCGCCTTCTATAAAGATAAAGGTAGCAGCCTTTACGATGCGCTGTTGAATATGTACGTAGAATATGGCCTCTATAAGGAAGAACTCGTTTCCATTACCAAAAAAGGCAAAACAGGTGCGGAAGACATCAAGGCCATGATGGAGAAGTTTAGAAACAACCCTCCCGCTACGCTGGGCGGATCAAAAATAGAAACTTTGAAAGACTACAAACTGGGTGTGCAGACCGATTTAAAAACGGGTGCGAAAACAGCGTTAGACTTACCTAAATCAGATGTATTGCAGTTTATCACTGAGGATGGCAGTATTGTGTCGGCCAGACCTTCGGGAACAGAGCCGAAGATAAAGTTCTACTGCAGTGTAAATGCGCCCTTGAAAGACAAGGGGAATTTCAAAGAAACGGATGCCAGACTTGGCGAGAAAATTAAAGCGGTAATGAGCGATCTTGAGGTGTAACCCCTCCTTTTCATTATTCCTCAATCATTTCAAAATATTTGTCAGCGATATTTGCAAAGGCCTCTATGTTTAGGGGCTTATGCAAATACGTGGCAATCTCGGCCACATTCGCAGCATGCAGCTCATCATCGGGATTAAGCGAGGTGGTCAGCATGACCACAACAATTCTGGCCTTATGTTTTTCATCCAGCTTTTTGTACTCTGCAATAAAGTCCCAGCCATTCATCCCAGGCATATTGATGTCTAAAAAGATAATTCCGGGCTTAGGAGCGGCTTCATCATGTTCGTACTTACCCGTATGGGTTAAATAATCCAGCCCCTCTTTTGCAGAAGTGATTTCCTTTACATCTACGCTTATTTTAGTGTTTTCCACGATCTTGCGGTGGATGAAATTTGTAGAAATGTCATCATCAATTAATAATACGCAATCGAGATCTTTATATTTCTTCATGAGTATTTGCCTCCTATAATTGTTTGGACTTAGTTTAAACTTTTAGAGAGAACCTGAACGTACTTCCTTCATCCAGAACAGATTCTACCTCAATTTTGCCCCCGTGCAATTCCACAATCTTTTTACAATGAGAAAGTCCAATACCATAGCCTTCATAATCCGCCACATTATGTAAGCGCTGAAACATGACAAATACTTTTTCTTTGTACCGCTCTTCTATGCCTATGCCATTATCCCTGAATTCAAAATGCCAGAAGCTATCATGCCCCGTCACCGAAATGTAGATCTGCGGATTTACCTCAGGCTTCTTGAATTTTAATGAATTACTCAACAGATTTTGAAACAGCTGTCGCAAGGCGGTTTCAAAACCATATACAATAGGAAGGTCTTTATAATGGATCTCAGCTCCTGCAGCAGCGATACTACTGAACAGATCGTTCTGCAGGCTGTCCATTAAAGCATTACAATCAACCAGGGTTTTCGCTTGCTGTCCGCCCAACCTTGCATAATCCAGTAACCCTTTTATCAGGTTCCTCATTCGTTCGGTCGACCGGTCTATAAACTGCAGATAAAGCTTGGCATTGTCGTCAAATACATCTTTATACTCATCCTTAAACAGCTCTACGAAGTTTTTAACCGTAAGCAATGGTTCCTGCAGATCATGTGAAGCGATATATACAAATTGCTCCAGCTCCTGATTTTTGATCTCCAGCTCGCGCGCATACTCCTCTGATGTCTTTTCGAGCTGTCGCTTGGCCGTCAGATCCCTTACAAAAATGGAGAACCCAACAACGTTCTTATGGTCATCATAGATCGCAGAAATGGTCACAAATGCCCAAAACATCTCCCCATTCTTTCTTAATCGCCAGCCTTCATGCTGCGCTCTACCCTTAACCCGGGCTTCTTCAATCAGGAGCTCAGGTTGTCTGCTCCTTCGATTATCCTCGCTGTAAAATATACTAAAGTTGCTGCCGATGATCTCATCGGCATGATAGCCTTTAATCTTTTCCGCTTCTTTATTCCAATTCTCAATATTTCCCTGGCTGTCTAATAAAAGAATCGTATAATCATCTATTACTTCAAGCATTCTAAGTAGGCTAACTGATCTCAAGTACTTGCATTATTTATATTTGGTGGAATCCAGTACAAATATTTTCAAATTTCAAGCCAAAGAACGGGGGTTGAAAGCAATCAAATCAAGCTATTTTCGCCTTGGAATAAAAAATTACCCGGCGTACATTTTCCCCAAAAAGGGGAATTATCGCACGGGTATACGGTCATCAATTAATCTGTTAGCACGCCGAGTTTAGGCTTTAGCGGATCTGCCCCTCGCCCCTGACCAACCATTTTTCGGTCACCAGTTTTTCCAGGGCAAACGGCCCGCGGGCATGTAGTTTTTGTGTGGAAATCCCTATTTCAGCACCCAGACCGAATACCTGTCCGTCGGTAAATCTGGTTGAGGCATTTAAATAGACAACTGCCGCATCCACCTCGTTCAAAAATCTTTCCGCTTTAGCCAGGTCTTCCGTTACAATCGCTTCTGAATGTTTGGATGAAAAATGAGCAATGTGTGCCAATGCCTCATCCAGACCATTTACGATCTTTACCGAACATTTAAAATCAAGGAACTCTCTTCCAAAATCTTCGGCTGTGGCCTGGTTTAACTGCGGATAGTTCAGCTGCTTAAGAATCGGGAAGGAATGATCATCCGCAAATACTTCCACCTGGTATCCGGCTAACAAAGGGGCCAGAATTTTTAAGAAGGGAGCGGCAACCGCCTGATCGACCACAACGGTGTCTAAGGCATTACATACCGAAGGCCTGGACACTTTTGCATTGACAACGATAGCAGCTGCTTCTTCCAGTTTAGCGGTCTTTTCAACGTAAGTATGG
>CAMLDJ010000121.1 GCA_946478755.1 uncultured Pedobacter sp.
TGTTCATCTGGGGTTAAGCGACTGGGCGCCATTGTGTGCCCGATAGTTACCTCACCTACTATCATCATATCGGGATCACTCCAATGTCCCGGACCTGTATAAGGCGCCCATTTATCCAGGGAGAAAACCGTGGCATACAGACTATTCCAGCTATCTTTAATATCCGGACCAGTGCGATACATATGCGACAAACGCATCCAGTGATTCGCTTTTTCAAAAGGTGAATTGTTGGATAAACTGAATACCATATCACGACCAGATTTTTTCAATGCATCTGACATCCGTTCAGTAGAATTTATATCTATCCGCCAGTCATATTTTAGAAAGTCAAATCCCCAGCTAGCCATTTGTTTGGCATCAGTTGTTTCAAACCTGTATTTGCCGATATGCATAAATGGTTGCCGGTTGATTTTGATAAGATCATGCGTCTCTCCTCCTTTCGGAAATTCGGAGGAACCACCTGCATAACCAGCATAACTGGAAACATAAGGTGTGGAATACAAGCCTGCCTTTAAACCCAATGAGTGGATATAATCAACCATACCTTTAAAATCCGGAAACTTATCGTTAGGCTGTAATGCAGTATCCCGCCCTGTCCTAATGCCCTGCCAGCTATCATCAATATTGATATAGTTCCAGCCATGATCCCTTAAACCTTTTTTCACCATAGCGGTGGCAGAAGCAATTACTTTTTGGCGGTCAATTTTCGTTTCCCAGGAGTTCCAGCCATTCCAGCCAAGTGGCGGTGTCAAGGCGATGGTGTCACCAATTTTAATCACTAATTTTTGTGTTGCTTCACCAAGGTTATTTTTAGCCTTCAGCGTTACCCTGTAATTTCCTCTTTCTTTAACTGCTCCTGTAATGATGCCGCTTGAGGCTGAGACGGATAAACCTGCCGGTAAATTATCTACCGAAAAATGCATGGGCCGCTTGCCTGTTGCAGCAATCGTATACAAGAACGGGTTGCCTGGAGTTGCCCCAAAAATTTTGGCTGAATTTATTTTGGCTGTTTGTTTTGGCGCCGGCGTTAATATATATTTTTCATCCGCATGCTCCAGATAGCCGGGGGAATGATCTCCAATCATTTCCAGTTTCGCGTTGATCCAGTTGGCATAAGTTCTTTTATTACTGACACCACCAACTGTATCTGTAATGAGTAGCCCAAGTTGTTTAATTCCTGTAAGATCAATTTCCACTTTTACGGGCCCGTCCCCAATTCTCCTTTCTTTGCTTTCGAATAATAATTTACCATCGCCCAGCACGTAAAACCTTAGGGGTATTTCCTTATTTCCCTGATCATCTACCCCCACCATTGCCGAAAAATGTTTGGCTTGTCGATACAGGTTGAATTTGAGGATGCTGATGCTTTGTGTACCCACTCCTCTTAAATACGGAACGCCCTTTACACGCATGGTATCTTTGCCATAATTGGATTTTGCCACTACCGGTCTGATCCCATCTGAAAAGGTTTGTATAGGCAACTCATCCAGCCATATGGTATGGCTTTGCTGTGCAACAATTGTGGAAGCTGATAGCGTAAAAAGAAGTGTAAAACACGCGGATGTCATCTTATTCATGTCAATTTGTTTGTAGTGTCAGGGTTTCAGTTTCTCCTTTTGCAGGTCGGGGCACAACTATGGTAAATAAATGCGCTGCCGGATCATGGCTCAGTTTTCCTTTGCTGGTCATCACTTTTTTTGCCGAATAGCCCTGTAGGGTTACAGCTGATTCTCCTTTAGCAAATACTACTTTTACCTGTAGTTTCTTTCCCATAGGGGTAATGCCCGCAATACGTTTTTTACCTGTGGAGGTTATTTTTCCCGCATCTCCTAAAAAAGCAATTCCGGAAGAGGTGATGGGTGCTACGATGTAAAAGGCAAATTTTTCTTCAGGCAGGTCTGCACTAAATCTTTTTCCTGCTTCCGTCAATTGCACCGTACGTTTTAGCGGATTAAAGACGACCGATTTGCCCTTCATCGAGATATCGCTTAAACTGAAGCTGAATTGATTCACTTTAGTGGTATCATTGCCAAATGCAAAGACATAACTCGTTTTGACTGAACCGTGAAGGGTGTGCGTGGCTGCTACAATAGGCCTTTCTTCCTTACGCGCCATTTGCACATAATTTAGATCCAGCGGCAATAAGGGTGCGTCAGGTTTCACCAGCACGCCGTCGGTACGGCATGCCATCAGGATATTTGCCTTATTTTCTGTACCGATCAGGTCTCCTGTACCCACCGGACCTGCCGACAGCACGGACACGATCATATTGTCCATTTCCGAACTCTTAAAAACATCACTCCAGGGCCAGATGCCCATTTCATAGGCCAACTGAGCGCTGAACAAAAAGTACATCCATCTTTTAGGCATAAAGCGGTCGCCAGCTGTTCTGATAGTGGTCAGATTATTATATTTTACGCCCTGCATAAAATACCGGGGCAACCCCATACAATATTGCAAATTGATCCCAACGTCCTGTGCAGCTTTTGCCATGTGATCCGTAAATGCATTGCCCACGCTGATATCTGATTTCATTTCGGGATTATTGGTATAGATATAATTGATCCAGTCCTGCTCGTACACAGCTACTCCCGAACTTTTCAGATAACCCATAATTTCTTTCCAGTAACCCGGATCAACGGCTCCTATTCCACTGATCTTGAATCTCTTGTGATAAGGACTTGCAGGATCAATCCATCGGTTATGGGTTACCAGTGGGAGCCCGAGCTGTTGCTGAAATGCAGCCAGTCCGTTCGGAAACAATGAGGTATCGGCCGTATATTCCATCAACCCTCCTGAGCGGTTCCAGGGACGTTCGGGAAATTCCTGTTTCTTTTTTGCCGCACCTGGCTGATTGTGCACGTTATTGATTGATTTCTGATACCACCAGCTGTCCAGCTGCATATATCCCAGTGGGATGTCTTCTTTTTGATAGTGTTCCCGGAGCGCCAGCAGTGTGCCATCATAGCCTTTTTCAGGATCATAATTGTAGTAATAATCACCCCCTACATCTGTCCAGCAGCCAAAGTATTTCAATACCACATCAGCATCATTGGCCGGGCGTTTTCTACCATACATTTTACGCAGCGCAGTACCCCATTCGTTCCAGCTATTACGTATGCCATTACACAGCACAAGGATGGAGGAATGGGTAAAACCGGCAGGAAGTTTTTGTACTTCGGGATTAAGGCCGCTCCGAACATGGGCAATCCCGTCGCCCGTCATTAGCGACACCATAAAATCGGATGCCGGTGACAGAATGGCCGCATCGTTTTTATCATTGAAAAATAACCATGGTGTAGCGGTTTCCTCTAAAAAATACTGGGCCAATGGAAATATCCGGTTATGGTAACTGAAGTGATGCAATGAATCGGGCATGCGAGTGAAGTCAGGGAATGCTTCCGGGGATTGACCATTCGCCCCTTTCGGTGTGGTCAACGTAAAAAATAATACAGGATTGGCGGTATACCAGCGAATAGTGCCGGTATACAAATTATTGCTTTCCCATTGAAAGGAGATCAGGTTATATTCGCCGATGGCATCTTTTCCCTTTTTTCTTTTTAAATCAATCAGCGCTTTTCCTATACTGCCGCTCATGGTCCAGTTGAGGCTTAGCGATTTAACCGCATAGCTACCCGTTTTGGCATCAACAGTTACCCTGATGGCTTGTTTAGGCTGTGCGGATAACGATAGATGGATGCCAGAAAAAATCAGCAATAAAAAAGCTGCATTAGCTAAAGTTAACCTGCGTTTTCGTTTACAATGTTTCATCTGTTTACATTTATGGTTTTAATTGCGGCTTTACTCCTTTTGACACCTTTATCATTACTACTCCATGATGCCTGATCGAAGTTTTAAATGTCCCCTTGAATTCTCCTAAATCCTTTTGTCTCCATAAGTCCCTTATTTTGTATTTTCCTTTCAGGCCTATTTTCGCCAAATCCAAACTGAAGGATACGAGCGTTTCGTCGCCCCAACGGAAATAGGACTGCGGTGTTTGAGCATATCCGTTGATGAAGAACATCCCTATCGCATATTCCTGATGTTCCAGCTGTTTAAGCCAGACCTGCACTCCATTTTCATCAATCAGTAACCTTGCCGGCTTGCCCAGCACGTCCTGGTTTACGGCGATCACTTCATCATTGGTTAGCAGGCTTAGGGTAAAAGGATCCAGTTGTTCTATCGGGCAGCCGATCAGTAAAGGAGCGGCGAGTAAACTGAACAGAGTAACATGGCTATATTGTTCGTCAGGTGTAAGCCTGCTGGGATGTAGAGGGGAGCCGGTAGTCACATTGCCCAATATCATCATATCGGGATCGTTCCAATGACCAGGACCACCGTAGGGACTCCATTTATCGAGGGTGAATGCACTGATATAGAGGCTTAACCAGCTATCCCTGATATCAGGCCCCGTGCGGTAACTGTTGGTTAAGCGAACCCAATCTTTTACTTCAGTAAACGGAGCTGAATTAGAAATGCTGTAAAAGATATCCCTTCCGGAATTTTTCAAAGCCACAGACATGCGTTCCGCCGATGGTATTTCTATCCGCCAGTCATATTTTAAATAATCGACGCCCCATTCGGCCATCTGCCGCGCGTCTTCGTTTTCGAAGCGGTATTTACCGGTATAACGATAGGCTCTTTTATTCTCCCTAATTGAATCAGGGAAGACTCCATTGCTCAGGTTCGAGGAAGCACCCGGGTAGCCGGCATAGCTGCTGATCCAGGGTGTGGAATAAACACCGAGTTTTAAACCCAAACCATGGATGTGATCGGCCATTTGTTTAAAGGAGGGAAATTTGGCATTGGGCTGGATGGCATTGTATTTTCCACCCCGTTGCCCCTGCCAGGCATCATCAATATTGACATAGGTCCATCCATGATTGGCAAGCCCCATTTTTACCATGGCATTTGCCGATGCAATTACTTTTTCCTGATCAATTTCTCTGGCCCAGGAATTCCAGCCGTTCCAGCCCATAGGCGGTGTCAGCGCAATGGTGTCTCCTATTTTTATCGTCAGCTGTTTGAGCGATTCACCTGCTGAATTTTTGGCTTTCAGCATTGCCGTATATTTTCCAGGCAGGCTAACTTTACCGGATATGATACCGGTTTGCACATCAACCTGTAATCCGGCCGGCAGATTTGTGGCAGAAAAGAGAATAGGTCTGTCGCCTGTTGAAGCGATGGTATACAAAAACGGATTTCCAGGTCTGGCGCCAAACACAGCGGCTGAATTGATCTTAGGTGCTTTGCCGGCAGCAGGGGTTAGCATGATCCGCTCGTCTGTGTTGGGAATATTCATGGGGAGCTGCCCGCCCTTCATGGTAAATCTGGCATCCGCCCAGTTGGCATAAGTTTTGGCCATGGCGGGATCCACCGTCACCAGCAGGCCTAAGCGTTTGATCCCGGTTAGATTTACCTTTACTTCCCTGGGGGCATCACCCCATTTCATCTCCCGGCTTTCAAAAAGGATTTTGCGGTCGCCAATCACATAAAAGCGGTGTGCCAAATCTTTCCTGCCCATATCATCTACTCCTACTACTGCAGAAAACGTTATGGCATTCCCGTTTAGTAAAAAACTCAATACACTAATGGAATTCACGCCGACCCCTCTACTATAGCTCCTGCCTTTCATCCGGATGGCATCGCCCGAACCGGAGGTCTTTGCCAGTACCGCAGGGATTCCTTCCGAAAAAGTACGGATACTTAAATCATCCATCCAGACGCTACTCGTTTGCTGTGCATATCCCAGGCTGGTTCCAATCCAAAAGCAGGTCATGAAAAGTAGAAATACTTTAGACATTTGCGTTTATTTTTAATTTATCAATATTTTGCTGTCGAAATACCCTTCGCTTCAGTCACCGGCATTTCCAGGTTTTTGAAGGTAATTTCTGCCGTATTGTTCAAATGAATCACTGGCAGTTCTTTCACTGTCGGAATTTTCAATTCGCTGACTTCCATTCCTTTCACATCATCGAGCACCATTGCAGGCCGAAAATCATCCTCCTGATAACTTATTTTTACATTGATCATCTTTATACCTACTGCATGTCTGATATAAAATCCCCAGGCAGGAAGTTCACCGAACATGGAAAACTCAGGATAGTTGGCCGGATTTTCGGGAATATCCGTAATCTTATTAAGTGGGATATATGCAATTTCCTTATTGGCCCGGCCACCATAGCTGATTTCTACATTCTCGAGGGTAACATCTTCTACGGGGTATCCAGGTAGGCCAACAATCGATGAAGGGATGAGGTTATAGGGCAAAAATGGATGTCCATAAATATGAAAGTGGGACGGGCGTGGCGGCATCTTATCAAAGCCGGGACGAAGATGGTCTGGCGGTCCTTCAGTTGGGTAACCCTGATCTGGCTTTAACAAAGGGGTCTCCACTTTTACATTCGCAATATAAATTCCTTTTAAAGTGCCAACTGCACCGGTTGTATTGCGATGCCCCCGCCGTATAAAAATTGCGTTGCCGGTATTTTTAGCCACTACATTTTGAATATCAATATGATCCATAAAACCACCGTCTACCGATTCCAGTGCGATGGCAGAACGGTAAGTATCAAAAATGCTGAGGTTACGGATTTTAAAATTGCGAAAGCCACCGGCATTGCGGGTACCAAATTTCAGCCCGCTTGCGCTCGACCTTAAGGTACAATTGTCTACAAAGACATTTTCGCAGGAACTGCCTGGATTTTCAGATTTAAAACAAAGCGCATCATCAGAAGCATTGATGAAACAGTTGGTTATTTTTACGTTTTTGGAATCCGTAATATCGAGTCCGTCATTGTTCCAATAGCCTGTACTTTGGACGGTGATCCCATCAATAATTACTCCATTACATTCCCGGTAATCCTGCACCCAATCTGTGGCATTTTTTAAGGTAATACCCGACACTTTTACATTCGTACAGGAAGTAAAGGTCAAAATCATTGCTCTTCCCACCCCAGGTCGTTTGTATAGCCATACTGAATCCTGTTTCAATTCTCCGCTCCGGAGTTTTTTAAAAATATCCAACATCAGTTCCTGACCCTGCCCGTCAATGATCCCCTGGCCACTAATAGAGATATTGGTTTGATCTTTTGCTGAAACGACAGCTGGTCTTCCGGGTTCATCCCCGTAATCGGAGCGATTGGTTGGCCCAAGTAATCGAGCGCCAAGTTCCAGATGCAGCTCAACGCCTGATTTTAAAAATACCGGTCCTGACATAAAATTACCTGCAGGGATGACGACCCTGCCGCCGCCACCGGCAGATACCTTATCGATCAGTCGCTGAATGACTGCAGCATTGTTGGTTTGTCCATCAGCGACTGCGCCATAGGCGGTAATCAACTGATCCTTTACCTTGCAGTTTGCAGAGATGACGTACATCAATGAAAACAATAACAATAGTTTGCTTTTCATATCTTTTATTTTTGTATGAGTTCTAGACTATTCATAATTTATTGATCAACGGTTTAGATGATTTTGTACCATCTGCGATGGTCATCTGCAAGCAGCCTTGTTTTTTCTCAACATAAAGATCTACCGGTTCTGAAAAACTTAGCACCACCTTCCCGTTGCGGCTTAACGATTTACAACCGGCTGCGGCAAATTTTCTGAAACCTGTTTTTTGATCCGCTGCAAGGACCGCGAGTCCTTTATATTTACCGGTATAGGTATCGCCATGAATACGTACGGAAAAGCTGGCAGGCTGATCGGTTCTCAATGAATTCAAATCGGTAAAAACATAGGATCCATCTTCGTTTTTACAACCATCTGGTAAAAAGTTTTTTGTTAGCCCGAGCTTTGAAAGCGCGTCGACATGGTAACCCGGTACCGTTGCCCGATCATAAATGGATTTAAATCTTGCAGCAATCAGCTTCCCTTCAAAGTTACGGTCGGCCTTTCCTGCTATCATCAGTTTACCGCCCCGTTTCTGATAGGTTTCCAGAAATTTCAGCACAGGCTCCCTTGCATATTGAGGATTTAGAAACAATACCGCATCAAACTTATGCCCATTCATTACGGGCTTTCCATCCGTACCGATGGTCAACGTATGGTTTACAATTAAATCAGAGGGCACCAGGGCATTCAAATATCCTGCATTCCAAATTTCAAGGGTTTTCTTTTCTATATCCAGTTTGTCATTGATGTCATATACACCGCGATCGGCGTAATTTGGATACCAGTTACTCAATGCTTCCATGCCGAAAATAACAAGCAGTTTCACCTCTGGTAGTGATGGATTGAACTTGTTTAGCAGGCGCGCACAGTTTTCAATTTTGTTGATGCTATCAATGGCTTCCGGGAATTCGAGATCAAATCTCAATGGTCGTTTATCATTCAAGGCATGGTAGTGGGTACGAATACCATAGCGCAGGTCGTGGATGGCCTTTACGACCACCGGCGATAACTCCGCATCATAGTATTGGTTGTACATGGCGTTCATGCGATGTGACATGGCAACCCCCATTTGTGTAGGCAAAGTTGTTTTTTCATCTGTTTGTCCGTAGTCGCGTGGTGCCGTCCACCAACCAATTCCATTTGCCCATATTTCATCATTGATCAAACTGTTGTGGTAGGTGTTGTGAATGCCAATAAAAATATTCCTGCCAAAGATTTCCTTTGATTTTTGGAATACAGCAGTTTCCACCCTTAACGGGCCTTTGCGCATAAATTCCATATATTCATTGATGGCCTTTATCCTTACTTCAGGCTTTCCAGCTGGTGCATAGCGGCCATCAAATAATGTTTTGCCTAAATCATTTCCTGTTTCGGCAGTATATGCTTTCGCCATCGCTGCAGAATACCAGCGACCTCTGAACGGATGTGCGGTTTGCAGATCGAATATTCTTTCAATGAATTTATTGCCGTATTCATCCAGGGCAAATCCATCAAAAGGGATATCACCATAAGCGCGCATTGCTTCAGTAAAACCATTGATCTCTATCTCATCCCACATGCTGCTTTGACTGCAATATTGCTGGGTCATGATGCAGGCAGTGAGGCCCTTCGCAACTGCGCCTGCATCGATGCTGACCTGCACCGATGCTTTATCGGGCAAAACCACCGTACATTGGCTGGTGATATCTTTCCATGTTGCCGGATCATAAAATCCTTCCCCTGTTTTTTTAAATGCATACACTTTAAACAGGTCTGTTTTCAATAGGCGGTCGTCAAAGCGGATGTACCGCGCTTTTGCGCGGAAGGAAGCGCTGCCAGTTTCATCAAGTCCGACCTCATTTTCAACGATCATCCGCTGCACCCCCTCTATCGTTTGGTCTTTATAATTCCCCCACAATTGCAAACCAATTTTTATTCCTTTCCGGTGTCCTTCTGCTACAAGCTGTTTAAAAACGGGATACAACAGATTTACATCGAAGAAGTTGGCGCCTTCCCTTGCGGTTAAAAAAAACATGGTGTAATTACATTTAGTGGCAATACTATCTATATTGGCCACCGCTTTCTTTATGTCAGCTATAAGGCTTGGCGTGATGAACCAATAACCAATCTGCTCATGATTTTCGTTTGCAAAATTTGAAACATATAATGTCTGTCGCGATTGTGCACGCAGTATACCTGTACAATAAAATAACACGATAACTACCCATATTCTTTTCATTTAATTCAAATTTTATTTTGCACGTTTTCCTTTTGGCGCCGCTTTTATTTTTTCAAGCAGATCGGTCAGTTCCTTTACTTTCTCCGGGTACTGTCCGTATAAATTTGTCTCTTCTTTCACATCAGTGTCTAAATTGTACAACTGGCCGACAGGTTGCCCTTCAAGTGCCTCAATTTTTGAAGGCACCGAAAACCCACCTGATCCTAAACCGGTAATGAGTTTCCATGGCCCCTTACGGATGTCATAGAATCCTTTAGAAGAAATATTTACGATAGCAGGCTGTTCCGCAACTTGACTGTCTTTGCCAAGCAGTACCGGTAAAATGGAGTAACTGTCTTCCGTATCAAACTTAGCCGCATGATTACCAGTTAAATCCGCACAGGTGGCCATAAGGTTGGCAAGTGTAGTGGTTACCTGGCTAACGGTCCCAGGTTTTATCCTTCCCGGATAGCGTACAATGAAAGGAACCCGATGGCCGCCTTCAAAGGTATCGCCTTTCATTCCCCTGAACGGGCCGGCTGCCTGATGATCGTATTTCTGAACAAAATCTTGTCGCCAGTAAGGCCCGTTATCGCTGGTAAAGACGACCAGTGTATTTTTTGATAGGCCCAGGCTGTCTAACACCTTCAATATTTCACCCACCGCTGCATCAACTTCCTGTATGTAATCGCCATAATCCCCTGCTTTCGATTTACCGAGATATTCGGCCGTTGGCATCCAGGGTGTGTGCGGTGCCGGCATTGGAAAATATAGGAAGAAAGGATTTTTTGCGCCGGATTGCTTTCTGATGAAATTGGCCGCCTTATTGGTGAAGACCGGCAATACCTTGTAAAAATCAAATGACGGACTTTTTAAGCCGGCTCTCCAGAATGGGCCGGTATAACCGCTTTCTAGTTTATTACCGGGGGTATAATCCGAAAGTGGCTCGGTTAGCTGGTCATTTTCAAGATAACCATAAGGTGGCATGTCCAGCGATGCAGGTAGCACATAAGAATAATCAAACCCCTGTGTACGTGGCCCATGAACGGGCGCTCTGGAAAAATCAATCTGATCAGGATTCATTTCATTCGTGATACCATACAGACGGTCCTTGTTAAAAGTTGGATTGATGGAATCTTTAAATGCTTCTTTCGGCACCCAGTCCAGCCCTAAATGCCATTTACCGACAACTGCTGTATGGTACGATCTTGTCTTTAACAAACTGGCTACCGTAGGTAGTCCTTCTTCGATCAATGTTCTGCTATAACCTCTCAACACCCCTACAGGAAGTCTGCTGCGCCAGGGATAGCGGCCTGTAAGAATCGAATAGCGTGAAGGTGTACATACCGATGAGGTGGTGTGTGCATCTGAAAAGCGCATGCCCTGGTTGGCCAGCTGATCGATATTGGGCGTATTTACCTTTGCATTTGAATTGTAAATTTTAACATCACCATAGCCAAGGTCATCAGCCAGAATATATACGATATTTGGTAAGTTTTTTTCTTGCTGCGCCTGCAGTTTTGTTTGGCTGATCAGCACCAGGCAAACCGCAAAAACAAATACGGACAACCATTTACGATCCTTCAAATAAGTATTTTTTTTCATCCGTTTAAATTTTGTTGTTTATTCATAGTATTTTTTATGGTGTTGTTGACATAGATGGAGGAGCCATTTTTAAATTGCTTCCCCATGATTTGTTTGGTTGTTGTCCCATTTCCAAAATCAGCTGACCACCATTTACCAGGGTTTCATGAAAGAACCAAGGCTGATCTAAAGACTTTCCATTGAGGCTGGCCGATTGGATGTACACATTTTTAGCAGCATTATTCTTAGCGCGGATCACAAACTGTTTCCCTTTGTAATATTTAGGATTCAGGTGAATGGTAATCCGATCAAAAATGGGGCTGGTCATCTCATAGAATGGTTTTTGTGAAGTGCCCCCATTAGTGGAGAATAAACCAATTTTCATGAGTACAGCCAATGATCCCATCAGCCCTTGGTCTTCATCACCGCTATACCCTTTTTGGGGCGAAATACCACTGTATACAGAATCAATCAATTGTCTTGTCCAATACTGCGTAAGCCATGGTTTACCGGCATAATTAAATAAAAAAGGAGTATGCATACAGGGCTGGTTGCCGTAGTTGATGAAAACTTTCCGGTTTAATTCCTGGTCTTTCGGATTTTCTGATTTACCCGACACAAAACCATGCATTTTTGCTTTGGTAAATGCCCCGTTAAGCTGGTCAGAAAACGAATCGGCCCCGCCCATTAGGTCAATCAATCCCTTCACATCCTGCGGCACAAACCAGGAGTATTGGGCGGCATTCCCCTCTACAAACCCATGTTCATATTGTAAAATATCAACGGGTTGATTCCATTTTCCGGTCCGGTCTTTTGTCCACATCCAGCCGATCTCTTTATTAAAAACATTCTTATAATTCAATGCCCGTTTACTAAACAACAGAAAGTCATCCGTTTTCCCCAGGGCCTTTGCCATTTGCGACAGTGCATAATCCTGGTAAGCATATTCCAGCGTTTGTGCGGTTCCATCCTGGTGGTAGCCATATTTTTTGGTACTCAGCGGATAAGGTACATACCCCAGCCCGATGTATTCTTCAATGCCGCCACCGCTAAAGGTGCTGTGTTCGTATCCGGCCTTGCTCATCATTCCTCCGGGAAAATGATCTTTCCGCATACCTTCGTATGCGCTATTTATATCAAATCCGCGGATCCCTTTCATGTAAGCACTTACGATAAACGGAGTTATCGTAGCCCCGGTCATCACGTAAGTATAATTTCCACCGGAGGGGCCACGTGGAATTAACCCCCCATTTTTGTACATCTCCAAAAGAGAGTTGATGAATGATTCCGTTACTTCCGGATATACCAGGTGCCATAGGGTATTGATCGACCATTGTGCGCCCCAGAAAGAATCTGAATTATATTCGTTGAATAAGGGTTTACCCTTGGCATCCACTGGGATCTGTCTGACGATTGGTTTTGCTCCGGTATTGTCGATATAGGTACCGCTGACATCGCTGACAATACGCCTGCCTTGTAAGGCATGCCACAAATCGGTATAAAAGCGACGTTGCGCTGTCAGCGTACCGCCTTCCACCTCAATACGGCTTAGCCATGTGTTCCAGTCGCCGGCGGACGCTTTTACGATACGATCAAAATCCCAATGCGGCAATTCCGTCTGCAGATTTCGTTTTGCTTCGGCTACGCTCACGTACGAAATGGCCACTTTCATTTTCCGGATTTCATTTTTGGCAGTTTTAAAGCGGAGAAAGACGCCGGTATGTGCACCTTCAACGGCTTCCTGTACGGGGATGATTTTGCCATTTTGCCAGCCACCAAAACTTTCAAAATCTTTATCAAATTCGGCTATAAAATAAATCGTGACGGGTTTGGGTCTTCTGACGGTGGCAGCCATGATTACCGAGCCTTCAATGGCATGTGCACTTGTTTTTTTAACACTGGCAGATTGTGTGGGGGATGAGCCTAATACGGTGGTAAAATCAAATAAAATATGGGCAGATGAGGATTTTGGGAAACGATACCGGTGAAAACCAACCCTTGTTGTAGAGGTCAGCTCGGCCGTAATTCCATAGTCTTTCAAGACCAGCTTGTGATAGCCGGGTGTAGCAATTTCCTGCTGGTGACTATAGGAAGAACCATAAGCTGAAGGGCCCAGATGGCCTTTAAATGCTCCGGTAGTGGGCAATACAGGAATGCCTGACATTTCCCAGCAGTGAATATGGCTAAAACATTTAATGGTATCTTCGTTATAACGGTAGCCGGAATTCCAGGTGCCATCCAATTCCATATCCGGACTCAGGTTAATCATACCAAAGGGCCTTGATGCAGAACTGAAATAGAAGAACCTGGAATGGGCGGCATCCACCATGGGCGCGACCAGCTCTGCCTTTGACCGTGCAGGCTTTCTAGTGACTTGAGCAAAAGTGCAGGCATTGTTCAGGAATAAAATGCTTGTCAATAAAAGGCATCTTTTAAAATACATAAGGGTACTGTTCAAATTTTTAGGCTCGAAAGAAAAACTATTCATACTTGGTCGGTTATAAGTAAAAAGGATCTGTACACAAAGATTGTGACCTGCGGTACAAATCCTTTTTACACCATTTTATTTGTTAATAGCCAAGGTTCTGAGACATGGCGGGGTATGACAAATCAATTTCACTTTGTGGAATCGGTCGCAAATAATGAATGTCTTTAATGGTATTGCTTTTTGCAGCCCATGGATTATACTTTAATACCCGTTCAATTAATTTACCTGTTCTTTTTAAGTCGAACCAACGGTCGTATTCGCCCAGTAATTCACGGGCTCTTTCATCAAGAATGAGATCAATTGAGATATTGGCGGGTGTAGCCCTATAAGAAACTGCCTCCAGCGATTTGGTATCCCCGGGAAATTTTGCGCATTTCGGATCAGTACCTGGAGTGACAAGCGCACGATCCAGTACTTTATTATAATACACATCGGCTGTGCCCAATTTACCACCGGTAGCACCTTTAACAATTGCTTCCGCAGCAATTAAATAAGCTTCGGCTACACGGAAAATTGATTCGTTGAATGTACCGTATGCATCACCGTAAGGAATATTGGGCTGCCAGAATTTCCACATATTCGGTTCGCCGGATGGAAAACCGCTTGCTCCTACTCCACCTATAATGTTATAACCACCTCCCCACTCGCTACTATTGATCACGGAGTAGTTCCTGGTACCTCCAACATCTATCCCTCTTTCATTGGGTGTAGTCGCAGGTTTGTTCCAGGGACGGTAATACACCACAGTGTCCCCAACCTTAATATTGATCTTGAGATTTGGATTGACCAGCGGCAGTGGTTTGAATCCAGTTACCGCCAGTAAGGCATATCCCACTTCCAGGAAATTATGGTCGTACCGGCTGTCATTTTGTGGATCATATAAGCGGTAAATTGAAGCTGCCAGCGGATAGATAGGCTGTGTACGATTGTAATCACCTGTTCTACCTTTGCTACCTGGAAAACTTTCCGCATTACCCCCAAAAACGGAATGCAGATTATTCCCTCCGGCTGCATCTACTGCAAATGCCGGATCTGTTTTATTGGTCAGCACATCCGGATTATATTGGACCGAAAAAATGATCTCTGCGTTTTTATCATTTTGAACACCTGTGTATTGCGCGAGTGGATTTTTGGAGCGGGCGGGAAAAAGGTCTTTATATTTTGCCGCCAGAGGATAGGTGTCAATCACCTTATCCGCATATTGCAATGCGGTAGTAAAGTCAGCATTAGCACCCCCAAGGGTATTTTTAAAATTCCAGCCACGCGTTAAGTATACCCGGGCCAACAGGAATTGTGCAGCACCTTTTGTAATGCGCCCGTAATTGGATGCTACAGGAGGAAGCTTGGATTCTGCATCCAGCAGGTCGGCCAGAATATATTGGTAAACTTCAGCTGAAGCCACCCTTGTTGCGGT
>CAMLDJ010000122.1 GCA_946478755.1 uncultured Pedobacter sp.
CGCTGCGCATCATCACTAAAATCAAAATAAAATTCCTCTTCCATGTATCAAATAATTAAAGAACAGATCCCTTTTTGCTAAATACATTATAAGTTTACAACTATTATAACTGGTATAAGCGAAATAATTTTCAACATACACACAACTTGGTTGTTAAGTGACTGATTATATTTATAATGTGAAAACCCATTTTTCAGAATTATTTTACAAAATAACACAACATTATCTGAAATCCGGTAAAATTGAGGTCACGAAACTCACCAGGTGGCCCGACCTACCAGGTTCCAGTATTTTTTTGTTGATTTGTATACCCAATCATATACCATATGCAGAACAATATTAGTACCATTTTTAAGAATCTAGGCATTCTTGAGGTAAATCCGGCCTTTAGTACCGGCAGTAACTGGGGCGCTTCGGCTAATGCGAAAACGATAGACAGCTATTCTCCGGTTGACGGAAAGAAAATAGCAGGTGTACAGCTGGCTACTGCCGAAGATTATGAAACGGTGATCAAAAAAGCGCAGGAAGCATTTGTTTTCTGGCGCAGTTTGCCTGCACCAAAACGAGGCGATATCGTCCGCCAGTTTGGTGATGCACTACGTCTGCACAAAGAAGATCTCGGCACCTTGGTTTCTTATGAAATGGGTAAAAGCCTTCAGGAAGGACTGGGAGAAGTTCAGGAAATGATTGACATCTGTGATTTTGCAGTTGGCTTGTCGCGCCAGCTTTATGGCTTAACCATGCATTCCGAACGTGCTAACCACCGCATGTACGAACAATGGCAGCCCATGGGGATCGTCGGCATTATATCTGCCTTTAACTTTCCTGTAGCGGTATGGAGCTGGAATGCAGCCCTGGCCTGGGTATGCGGGAATGTATGCATATGGAAACCTTCATCAAAAACACCGCTGTGTGGTATTGCCTGCCAGCACATTATTGCAACTGTACTTAAAAATAACGACCTGCCCGAAGGCATCAGCAACCTGCTGATCGGCAATGAAATTGGCGACCTGATCAATAACGACAAACGTATCCCGCTGGTTTCCTTTACCGGCTCTACCCGCATAGGTCGTATCGTTTCCCAGGCCGTCGCCGGCAGGTTCGGAAGAAGTATCCTTGAACTCGGAGGAAATAATGCCATCATCATTTCTAAAGATGCAGACCTTGACATGTCTATTATCGGGGCAGTTTTCGGAGCAGTTGGAACAGCCGGCCAGCGGTGTACCTCTACCAGAAGACTGATCATACACGAAGACATTTATGAAGACTTCAGGAACAAACTCGTTAAAGCATACGGACAGCTGCGCATCGGCGATCCGCTTGATCAGCACAACCACGTAGGTCCGCTGATCGACCGTGCTGCGGTAGATCTATATCATAAGGCTATAGAGAAAGGTAAAAAAGAAGGGGCGCGGTTCGTGGTTGAAGGTGGTGTATTAAGCGGAAGCCCTTACGATTCGGGCTGCTATGTAAAACCTTGTGTAGCAGAAGTGGAAAATCACTATGAAATTGTTCAGGAAGAAACCTTTGCACCGATTCTTTACCTCATTAAATATAAAACATTAAAGGAAGCCATCGCACTGCAAAATGGCGTTCCACAGGGATTGTCCTCGGCCATCATGACCTTAAACCTGCGTGAAGCCGAACATTTCCTATCGGTGTGCGGCTCTGACTGTGGAATTGCCAATGTAAATATCGGGACATCAGGTGCGGAAATCGGAGGGGCGTTTGGTGGGGAGAAAGAAACTGGTGGTGGAAGGGAGAGTGGTTCAGATGCATGGAAAGCTTACATGCGCCGCCAAACCAACACCATTAACTATTCAAACACCCTTCCTTTGGCACAAGGAATAAAGTTTGACCTGTAATCGCCAGTTAGAAACATTACCTGATGCTGTTTTCGGCAACTGCCGTGTCTTTGGGAAGCATGATGGAATAATTTGCCGGCAAAACGCGCCCATCAACTGAGGTTGCTGTTGTTTTCAAAGCCGCAAAACTATTGATGTTTAACTTAGCGCCTTTCGCTTTAACCAGTACATGATCTTTGGAAGAACCCTTTAACCTGAGTTCCGAATGGTCTTTGATAACCGTATACAAACTTTCTGTATCACCACTTACAAAGGCTGTAGCCTTATCTCTTAAAAAGACCTGTAATACAGGGGAGGAGAATTTGCCTCTTGTGGTGACCGATGCATGATCACTGGCATCAATTCGTTGCAGATCTTTGATGTAAACCACAATATTGACCGGTTGATTTTCCGTAGAGCTGATGTATAACTTATCTTTTTTCTGCACTACAACAGTGGTCTCTTTGCTGTAATCTTCATACATCATTACATGCTGTCGCTTAGATTGGATCAGGATCAGTCTGACGTTCCCGCTTACAACCACCTTATTGTAGGCAATTAGTTGAGTTTTTTTAGGTGAATCAGGGCCTTTGTCGCCGGCCACAGCAGTAAAAGCCGCAGCGGCCAGGAATAAGCCTGTTAAAGCCGAGGCGAATAACATTTTTAAGGAAGTTTTCATAATGGAAGCTGTTAAGGTTATGAATTTGTTTACCTATAAGTCTTCGGAAATTTAAAAACGTTACAGGCTTTTAGGCAAGATCGGTGTAACGGCCAACCAACAGCCCTGATTTTTCGACGAACACCATAACAGCAACGAATTCATCTGACTTAAATTAAAAAAACACCTTAATTTGTTTGATCACAAATCAATTTGATGTAAGTTTAGAGTTTTTTAATGCCTATCCTCTGATTGTTTTAACCTTTTGCCAATGTTACGTGTAAATAGCTCCAAACCCTGCAAGATTGTATATTCTATATGTAAACATGCATACCTTGGCTATTTGATTGAGCCTCATATTGTTCAATTAAACCCACACGGCGACTTCTCGTTAACTTATCAGCGCATTTTTTCGCATACCGCAAAAGAGTTTACCAAACACCTTAAAGAAACGGACCTTAAACTGATTAAGATATTAGATGAAACTGAACAGGACTTCATCATTAAAAAATTTCATAAGAAAGCAATCCGGCCGGTAGAGTTTTTTAGCAAATTTTTTAATGAAAAATTTTATGAAAGCGTTCGCCCCAGGATTGAAAAAAAATTATCTGAAGTTTTAGAGATCTTAAAGCAGGAAGGCTCCCTGTACCTGATGGATAAAGATGGATGGCCTGCCGAAAGAAAAATAGAAATTGCCGTTGAGCCTTCAACAGTGCTGTTTCATTTTAGGCGGAACGATACAGAGACCCGTTATTTTCCTACTATAAAATACCAGGGCCTGCGCATTGATTTTATGTTTAAGGATGCGCAGGTGATCAGCAACCAGCCGTCCTGGCTGTTGCTTAATGACATGCTTTACTATTTTGAGCAGAACATAGAAGGAAAGAAACTACTTCCGTTTTTAAATAAACGCTACATTACCATTCCAAAAGCTACGGAAGACGCCTACTTCGGGAAATTTGTGGGGCCCTTGATAGAAAAGTACCATGTTTATGCAGAGGGTTTTGACATTAAAACGGAGAAATATGAACCCAGTCCCATCATCAAGGTTATCTATGTTGATGCGGGAATCTCTCAGCTGCAATTATACTTTAAATACGGCGAGCATACTTTTGCCATGGGAAACGAAAAAAAGGTAACCGTTCATCTGCATAAAGAGCAGGACAATTACATTTTTACCCGTATAAAAAGAGATGTAACCTGGGAAAAGGAAAAGTTCGATTACCTTTTGGGTCTTGGCTTGAAGAAAACCAGCGCACTTTACCACCATCTGGAATTGCCGGCAGAGCAGGATTCAGACCCTTCTTATGGAGTGATCAATTGGGTCAATGAGCACCTGGAACAATTGACCAACCAGGGTTTTGAAATCGAGCAGCATAAAGGAAATAAGCGATTTTTGTTTGCGGTGAACAAAATCAGCTTTGATATTAAAGAGGATAACGACTGGTTCGATATCAATGCCATTGTTTATTTTGGCAGTCACCCCATCCCTTTTATCGCTTTAAAACAGCATATACTTCATAAAAAAAGAGAATTCATATTGCCCGACGGATCAATTGCCATCATACCTGACAAATGGTTTACCCAGTATGGCACCCTGTTTAGCCTGACCGATGGTGGAAAAACACTGAAACTTAAAAAACACCATATCGGTCTGATCAATGACCTAGCCGAAGACAGCATTGCCAACATCACCTTAAGCCGCAAATTGCAGAAGCTGAATGACTTCGAAGATATTGCCGAAACGCAAATGCCGGTAAATTTTAAAGGCGATCTACGCAGCTATCAAAAGGCAGGCTACAATTGGTTCAGCTTTTTAAGAGAATATAATTTTGGCGGATGCCTTGCCGATGACATGGGTTTAGGTAAAACCATCCAAACCCTGGCCATGCTGCAAAAGCTAAAAGAAGAGGACCAGGCCAACTCCACACACAGCACCTCTTTAATTGTTATGCCGACTTCGCTCATATACAACTGGCTAAATGAGGCAAAAAAATTCACCCCGAAGCTTAAGATACATGCGCACACAGGAACCACCAGAAATAAAGATGTGAGCCGTTTCGCGAATTTCGATATCATCATTACCACTTATGGCATTACACGAGTGGATATAGATGCGCTTAAAGAATTTTATTTCAGCTACATTATACTGGATGAAAGTCAAAACATCAAAAATCCTTCATCCAAATCTTTCAAAGCGGTACGGGTACTCAAATCGAAACATAAATTAATTCTTAGCGGCACGCCGGTAGAAAATTCGGTGAGCGACCTGTGGACGCAGCTGACCTTTCTCAATCCCGGACTTCTCGGTACACAGGCTTTCTTTAATGAAGAATATGTTCAGGCCATTGAAAAGAAGAAAGATGAGGATAAGGCGCGGAAACTACAAGCCATCATCAAACCATTTGTATTACGCCGGACAAAGGAACAGGTTGCTGCAGAACTGCCTTCTAAAACCGAACAGATCTTTTACTGCAATATGAGCGAAGACCAGGCTGCCTATTACGAGAAAACGAAATCGGCATACCGGAACGACCTGTTAAACAGCATGGATGATGGCACTTATGCAAAAAAACAGGTACAACTTTTACAGGGCCTTACCGCTTTACGGCAGCTGGCCAATCATCCCGTGATGATTGATGAGGGCTATACCTCTGATTCGGGCAAATTCGAAAATGTAGTACACACACTGGATAACGTTCTAAAGGGAGGGCATAAGGTGCTTATTTTCTCGCAGTTCGTAAAGCATCTGGCGATTTTCAGGCAATACCTCGACGCGGAAAAAATTCCTTTTTCCTATCTTGATGGCACCACTAAAAACCGCGGCGAGATCGTAGCAGAATTTCAGCAGAACACTGCATTGAAAGTCTTTCTGATCTCTATAAAAGCCGGAGGTGTTGGCTTAAACCTGACACAGGCAGATTATGTCTTTATTCTTGATCCATGGTGGAATCCAGCGGTTGAGCAACAGGCGATTGACCGTACACACCGGATTGGACAGGAAAAGAAAGTTTTTATCTATAAGTTTATCGCCAAAGATACGGTCGAGGAAAAGATACTGGCACTTCAAAACCGCAAAAAACGGTTAGCAAGCTCACTTATTACTACGGAAGAGAGCTTCTTTAAATCGCTCAGTAAGGAAGACATCAGCGAACTGCTTAAATAGCATTCAGATAGCCGGTATATTCTTTAGTGCTGATCATTCTGGCACCCAGGCTCATCAGATGATCCGTAGGCAGCTGACAGTCTATCAATTGAAAACCCTTGTTCCGGCATAACCATATCAAGGCATATTTAGAGGCGTTGCTGACCTTGCTGAACATACTTTCCCCACAAAAAACCTGGTTCATCTGCACACCATACAGTCCGCCCACCAGCAGCTCATCCCGCCATACCTCTACACTATGCGCATAGCCGAGCTGATGTAACTGAACATAAGCTTCCTGCATATGCCCGCTGATCCAAGTCCCCTGCTGGTCCTTTCTCCCAATTTTAGCACAGTTTTCAATAACTTCCTTAAACGACTGGTCATAGGTAATTGTAAAAGCATTGCTGCTCAGTAATCTGGACATGCTCTTGCTCACAACAACCTGTTCAGGGAAAATGACACAACGTTCCCGCGGTGCATACCAGCATATTGGATCCTCCTCACTAAACCAGGGAAAGATCCCGTTTTTGTATGCAAGAATAAGTCTTTCAGGTCTCAAATCCCCCCCTATTGCCAATAATCCATCCGGGTCGGCACATCCCGGATCCGGAAAAACGATTTCCCTATCGTCTAACTTAAAAATCATATACAATACTACACACTAAAAACATTTTGTGCATACTTTAATTTTTAATTGTAGCCGAAGCTATTACCTATTTTAATTCATTAAATTTTGTCAATCAATCCAATTGTTTTTGAATGCAGCATCGCTTCTTCATTGTTGTCGAAGAGACAGGTTTTGATTCCATGTTCCTCTTCAACTGCTTTTAACAGTGCATTGGCCTCCTCTTCTTTTCCTTTACGGATGTTCCTGATGTATATGGCCTCAATGTTCCCTGGGTATTTGTTCGCGATGGTGGTATAGATTGAGGGATCCCGCTGGGAGTTATCGCCTATAAATACGAACTTCTGATTTGGAAAGGCATCCAGGATGCGCATTACTCGCATCAGTTTCCCATCGTGCCCTGTTTTGCCGGTCTTAATTAAGTCTTTCCAGCGTTTGATCTGATTCAATAAAAAAGTTCCCTCAGGAAGCTCATTGTACCTGAACGTTTCTACCAGGTAGTCATATAAATTCCATTCACTGCTCGATACATAAAAAAAAGGATTGGGCTGCCCGGCCTCCGTATGGGAAAGGGCCAGCAAGCGATAATACCTGGAGGCATCAGTAAATGTTTTACGGGTGCGGGGGTTTTTGATGAAAAGCTCTCTCAGTCTTCGCCATATGGTGGCAGAATGAGAGATCATGATGGTATCGTCGATGTCCGATACAAAGGCATACTGGGTAATGTGGGGCACATAAACGAGCCCGTCATTAACAGCAAGCACAGCCCCATCCTTGCCTAAGGCTTCCACCTTTACCATATGCCAGCCAGCTGCTACATTTTTCTCGGCTTTCCATTCAAATTTAAAAAAGCCGTCGTATGCGGTATGACCGGAAACGGTTTGGCCGTTAAATTTCAACCTGACATTTATAAATGGATAAGGCTTAAGGATAAACAGCTTTAAAAGGTGAAAGATATTTACAAAAAAATTATTGCTGTATACCTGATTAACGCTCGCCTTAAAGCGGAATACATGTCCATATACCACTAAGTTATGTGTGTGTCCATACCCATGATATACTTTTACGCTAACAGATTTATTCATTACTAATTAAAACAGACCAACAGAACAGTTGTTTTTGCTATTATACCATGGAAGAAAATGCCTCATATATAAAGCTACTGTTTATTATCAACCCCGGCTCCGGACGTGGGGAAATAAACTTCGGGCAGATCATTACCGCTTATTTCAATGACCATCGGTCCAGATTTGAGCTTCACGAGCTGTCCCCGGATTGTACAACAGAAAAGCTTAAAGACATCATTGCAGCATCGAATGCCGACCGGGTAATTGCTGTTGGTGGAGACGGGACGCTGAAAATGGTCGCTGAATGTCTGCTCGAAACCGAAACACCGATGGGTATCATTCCGGCAGGTTCAGCAAATGGCATGGCCAAAGAGCTTGGCATCCCTCTTGATATTCAGCAGGCGCTGGATGTAGCGGTAAAAGGCAGTACGAAAAAGATACATGCGGTTCTTGTGAATGGCGAATTGTGCATTCACCTGGCAGACATCGGCTTCAATGCCTATATCGTTAAAAAGTTTGATGATCTTCCCCAACGCGGCATGCTGGGCTATGCCAAAGCAGCCTGGAAGGCCTTATGGAATCATCATAAAATGGAAGTGGAATTTAAGATCAAAGGTGAGCTCATCCGGTCGGAGGCCGCGATGGTCGTTATTGCGAATGCAACCATGTACGGAACTGGTGTCAAGATCAATCCTGTTGGTCAGCTGGATGATGATCTTTTCGAAGTCATCCTGGTTAAAAAATATTCGGTCATGGAGATCTTAAAAATAAGGTTTACGAATCTGCCCTTCAATCCCAAAAATATAGAGACCTTTCAAACCAGTGGCCTCAAAATTAAAACCAGGCACAAAGCACATTTTCAGGTCGACGGCGAATACATAGGCCGGGTTACCAGCGTAAACGCCCGTATCATCACTCCTGCCATCAATATGATCGTATAGAGGTTATTTACAGTATTTCGACAACATTTCATCTGCCAGGTCAGAGCCCATATGCTTTACAAACAAAAAGTCTTCACAAGCACCCTGTCTGTCTTTTTGCTTCAGCTTTTTAAGTCCATCTCTGATGCGTTCCTGAAAGTACTCGTCGTCATAACCCAGCTCGTCCTTCAAAGCGATGAACCTGGCCTCTTCTTCCTTTTTATAGGTGCCTTTTTCCTTGTTCTTATAGAAATTCAGAATAGAACTGGTAAGTGCCTCGTTAGATCTGTAAGCCAGAATGGCCCGCTTAATCTCCTGCGGATTTTTATCGGCGCAGTTATAACCAGACAAGCTGAACTTTATGGGCGCAATTAGTGATACCGTTGTATCATGATGCTGCGGCATTATCCATTTGCCACTGCTCATCCTGATGAGCCTTAAAGCCTCATCATCCAGATCGGTACCGATGCCCGAACTGATCTTCGAATAATATACTTCACCACTTTTATTTAGCTTGAAGCTGATGGTTACCGTCCCCTGTATGCAGTTGTGAAGGGAATACATGGGATAGACATGATTTGCAATAACAAAGGCCTCCAGTCCGCCTTTTATTACAGGCTGAGCCTTAAGTGTAGATGCCGATAGAACAAAAAATACTAAGAGAATCTTTGCCATATACTAATTTACACATTTTATTCCTCCTCTGCGCCACTTTCTTTACGGTCCTTCGAGATTTTGTCAAACAGCTTATCCATGTGTTCCACATATTCGTTGGTATCGTCTACAAAAAAGGTTAAAGTAGGTATCACCCGTGCCTGATGACGGATCCTCGCACCCAGTTTATACCTGATCTCGCCGGCATGTGAATTTACTTCAGCTACCGATAAAGTTGTGTTATTTGTATTAAAAAAGCTCAGATAAACCTTCGCTACAGCCAAATCCGGAGAAACGCGCACTTTGGTAATGGTCACCAAGGTATTCGGCAAATACGCTGCTCCCTCCCGCTGAAAAATAGCAGCTAACTCCTCTTGTATGATCCCGGCAAATTTCTGTTGACGTTTACTTTCCATAATGGTTCCTTTCTTCAATTAATATAACAACTTATCATAAGGATAACGTTCTGTGTGTAAAGCGACAACCTTATCATATAATAATTGCTTAAATTCGTCTAAATTCTCTTTGTGCAGTGCCGATATAAATATCGCAGGTGCATTCTCTGATCCCATCCAGCTCTTTTTGAAATCCTCCAGCGTAAGCATCACCTGTTCCTCTTCTTCATGATCTGGCTCGGGACTCACATAGGCGTCAATTTTATTGAATACCATGATGGTCTCTTTATCTCTTGCGCCGAGATCTTTCAATGTTTCGTTCACCACATTGATCTGATCCTCGAAATTGGGATGTGAAACATCGACTACATGAATCAGGATATCCGCCTCACGGACTTCATCGAGGGTCGACTTAAAACATTCCACCAGGTGATGTGGCAGCTTTCTGATGAACCCTACCGTGTCAGACAAGAGGAAAGGAAGGTTTTCTATAACCACCTTTCGCACGGTGGTATCCAAGGTAGCAAAAAGCTTATTTTCGGCAAATACCTCTGATTTAGACAGCATATTCATGATGGTAGACTTCCCTACGTTGGTATAACCCACCAGCGCCACACGGATCAGCTGACCGCGGTTCTTGCGCTGTGTTTCATTCTGCTTGTCGATCAGTTTCAGGCGACTTTTCAACAGGCCGATCTTTTCAAGGATCATCCTACGGTCACTCTCAATCTGGGTCTCACCCGGTCCGCGCATTCCGATACCACCTTTCTGACGTTCCAGGTGGGTCCACAAACGGGTTAAGCGCGGCAATAAATATTGAAGCTGCGCCAGCTCCACCTGTGTTTTTGCTTGTGCAGTTTGTGCCCGGCCGGCAAAAATATCAAGAATCAGGTTACTCCGGTCAAGGACCTTTACCTGCAGTTCCCTTTCAATGTTCCTCAGTTGTGATGGTGACAGTTCATCATCAAAAACAACCATGTCTATCTCTTCCGACTTCACATAAGCCTGTATTTCTTCCAACTTTCCTGTACCTACAAAGGTAGCGCGGTCTGGCTTAAGCATTTTCTGGGTAAACTCACGCTCCACCAATCCACCGGCCGTATCCACTAAAAAAGCCAGCTCATCCAGGAATTCCCTGGTTTCCTCAGGCTTTTCCCCAGGCCTGACCACTCCTACAAGTACTGCCCGTTCTTGCTTAAGTGCCGTATCATAATATTTCTGTCTTCCCATGTAAAATACAAAGATACAAAACTTATATCGAGATCAGCTGTCCGGCGAAGTCCCGCATGGCCTGCCCCGGATCAGCGGTTTTCATAAAATTTTCCCCGATCAGGAAGCCATTAAAGCCTGCCACTTTCAAATCATTGATGGTCTGCGCTGCGCTTATTGCACTTTCTGATATCTTCATGAACTCGTCTGGAATCTGTTTAACCAGGTCGAAAGAAGTCTGAATGTTTACTGTAAAGTCGGCCAGATTACGATTATTTACGCCAATCGCATCCAAATCTTTACAAATGCTGCGCTGTAATTCCTCCTCGTTATGTACTTCGAGCAGCACATTTAAGCCAAGGCTTTTTGCCAGGGCAGACAGGTTTTTTATTTCCACGGGTGTCAAAATTGCAGCAATTAATAAAATGATGTCCGCACCTAAAGCTTTCGCTTCCAGAATCTGGTATTCATCGATCATAAAATCCTTTCTTAACACAGGGATTTCATTAACCGCCCTTGCAATAAGCAGATCGTCGGTATGCCCGCCAAAGAAATCTACATCCGTCAGTACAGAAAGTGCTGAGGCCCCTGCCGCAGCATAAGCCTGCGTCACCTCCTCTACCTTCACCTGGTCGTTAATGATCCCTTTAGACGGTGAACGTCGTTTGAACTCGGCAATGATACCGGTACGTTTGCCGTCTAATAAAAAATCTTTGAATACGTAAGGGTTGCGGTTAAAGTGGAGGCCTGTTTCCAGCTGCTTCACAGAAACAGCCTGTTTGGCAAGGGCTACCTCTTCCTTTTTACGCAATACAATTTTATCTAAAATAGTCATATTTAATTCTCTAACCAGTTCTGCATCATTTGTTTTCCATATTCTGTAAGTACGCTTTCCGGGTGAAACTGAACACCTCGAACGTCAAGGTCCTTATGCCTTAAAGCCATGATTTCCGCATCGGCATCTGTTGCGGTTACTGTAAAGCAGTCCGGCAGCCCTTCGGCATTTACTACCCAGGAGTGGTAACGGCCAACATTTATGGTATCTGGACAATCCTTAAAAAGCAATTCAGTTTTGTCCAGAACAGTAACGGGTGTGGCAATTCCATGCATTGGTCTGCCTAAATTTAACAAGGTCCCACCAAAAGCCTCTGCAATGGCCTGCTGACCTAAGCATACACCAAATATACTTTTCGTTGCAGCATAAGTTTTAATGACCTCCAGCAAAAGACCGGCTTCTTCCGGTATCCCTGGCCCCGGCGATAGAATGATCTTGTCGAACTGATCCACGTCTGCCAGTTCAAACTTGTCATTTCTCCATACCTCCACCTCCCGGCCCAGTTCATTCACCAGGTGTACTAAATTATAGGTGAAAGAATCGTAGTTATCAATAACCAATACTTTCTTTTGTATGCTCTTATCCATTTTATTTAAATATCTGCAGCCATTTGTATTGCTTTGCGCAAAGCGGCAATTTTATTATTTACTTCATTCAGTTCGTTTACTGCGACAGAATCGGCCACTATGCCTGCCCCTGCCCGGTAATGCAACTGGTTATTTTTACTCATAAATGTTCTGATCATGATGGCATGATTGAACTGGTCATTAAAGCCCATATAGCCAATTGCGCCGGCATAAAAATTACGGCCCAGTCCTTCATACTCGTCTATCAGCTGCATCGCCCTGTATTTCGGTGCGCCGCTCAGCGTACCTGCCGGATAGGTATCTGCGACAACTTTAAAGGCGGATACATCAGGCTGAAGGTTACCACTTACTTTCGACACCAGGTGGATCAAATGGGAATAATACTGTACTTCTTTAAAGGATTTTACCTCAACTCCGCTGCAGTGTCTACTCAGGTCGTTCCGGGCCAGGTCAACCAGCATCACATGCTCCGCACTTTCTTTTGGGTCCTGCTCCAGTTTCCTCGCCAGTTCGGCATCCTCCATGTCGTTACCGGTACGCTTAAAAGTACCGGCAATCGGAAAAATATTAGCCACATTGTCCTTGATCGTGATCTGTGCTTCCGGCGAAGAGCCAAAAAGTTTAAAGCTGCCGTAGTCAAAGTAAAACAGGTAGGGTGATGGGTTGATAGATCTTAAACACCGATAAACATTGAATTCATCTCCCAAAAACCCCTGGTTATAGGCCCTTGAAGGCACAATCTGAAATACATCCCCACGCAGAATATGCTTCTTCATTTTCTCTACGATCTCCATAAAGCCTTCATTGCTCAGGTTAGAGTGCTCCTCACCGTCTACCTTAAAGCTATACTCTGGGAAGTTCTTGTTTTGAATGATGTATTCCAGCTTTTCCAGATCGTCATTGTCATCCCCATTAAATGTATTCTTAAACAGCGTGACCTCATTTTTAAAATGGTCAATCGCAATGATATACCTGTAAATGTGGTATTGCATCATTGGAACTTCCTGATCCTTAGGCGTGCTTGCACTGAATTGAATATCTTCAAAATGCTGAACGGCATTCCAGGTAAAATAGCCGAACAGGCCGCTCGAAATGTAGCGGGTATCTTCCAGTACAGGCGGTTTAAACGCCGCTTTAAAAGCGTCAATCTCTTCGGCAAGTACAAATTCTTTCTTTTCTTCCTTATATCCGTCGGGAAAATAAGCGGACAGCAGCCCATCCTGCAATACGATGCCCGCCACCGGTTCGGCGCAGACATAACTTACAGAATTGGAACGGCTGTGGTAGTCTGAGCTTTCCAGCAGGATGGTGTTGGGGAATACGTCCCTTAACCGCAGATAAATACTTACAGGAGTGGTGGTGTCTGCCAACCGTTTCTTGTAAGTGGTGTTAATGATATAATTAGTTTTCATAAAAAATTTTCATTCGTAATCAAAAAATAAGCTCAACAAAAAACCCGACGTGTGGTCTACGTCGGGTTTCAATGTGGTTTGGTTTAGGTTGATAAACTATAAGGTACACAAAGCTACGACTAGACTCTTTTTGGGAGTGCTACGCCATTGCCATGTGTGTATATTGTTAATCATATGTCACAAAAATATAAATAAATCTTACAATGCCAAATTAAAATTGTAATTTTTATGAAACACCAAAAAGCGAACGCGTAGGATCGGCCTTAACCATTGCGATAACTGCAGCTATAATTAGAATCAGCGCGAGGCCAAAATAAAGTGCTACCGACCGGTGTTTTACCGCTGCATCTATTCCTTTTTTAGAGCGTGCGTTTCCAACCGTGATCAGTATTACGGCTAAAAGCATCATGCTGATGTGCTCCATTTTCCAATAACGGCCAAGGGCAACGCTGCTGTCTGCCTTATACCAGTCGTTCATAAAATAGAGGATCAAACCCAATAATAGCTGTATGTGGGCAGAAATTAATGTAAAAAGGTTTATTTTTCTATTTCCTTCGGTATATGGTTTTTTGCCAAGCCAGCCGGCCAGTGCTTGAATAATGGCCACTACCAATAAAATTAAAACCAGGTAACGCCAACCTGAATGTGCGCTTTTTAAGATCTGATACATAATTGTTTTTCTTTCAAACTTAGTTATTTACTTCCTGATTCACATCAAAGGGAAACGGTATATGTTTTTTAGAATCATTATAAACTGGGTTTTACTCCGCCAAGGCTGAAAACGGTCCTGTTTTTATTTCTTTTTCTTTTTTTCAGCAAGCTCTGTATTTTCCTTTACTCTGAATTTTGTCATCTCCCCGATCAGTTCTAATGGTATCGGCTGATTTAAGGGAAGTTGAATGGCTGATTTACTTACTTTATACACCGACAATTCTTTTCTAAAGACATCATACACCTTAGATGGAGGAATAGAAATGGAAATATGGTTGGTGTAGGCGGAATAAAAAATGAGCATCCCATGAAGCCTGAAGGCTGGTATGTTATAACTGATCAATTCTTCTGCTCCTGCTGCATTTGCTTTAATGACCTGCCTGATCTGCTGTAACCTGGCTTGTATCTCTTCCGGAAGAGCGGCGATATATGCTTCCACGGTGCTGAATTTTATTTTTTCTCCTGCCATATCTTTAAGTTGATGCTCCCCACAAATATCAGCTGCAACCGGCACATCTGAAAGGGTTACTACCGACAATTTAAGGGGCAATTGCGTCAGCCTGTACCTCTTCGATATCGTATACTAGAGGATTTTGCCCAAAAAAAAAGAGTAATCTCATCCAAGATTACTCGTTTTTAACTAACTTATTATTCATAAAAAAACTGGCTGTTGGGGAAGGAGTCGAAC
>CAMLDJ010000123.1 GCA_946478755.1 uncultured Pedobacter sp.
ATCAGGCCTACAATAAACATGATACCTGCAATCAGGTAATAGCCCATTAATCCCATATCAATTATTTTTTTACCTGTTAAATTGCAAAATTAATAACAATTTGATCATAGATTGGTTCAGCAAAACATTTTTTGTGCGCCGGCGCGAATAAGATCCGGCTAATGACTGGTTTACTGTTTCATAACGGCCTGATAGGGATAATCGCTGCAGACTCTGGTCACACCCAGTTTCAGGACCTTTTCAATATCCTTTTTATCATTGGTATTTCCGCACAGCAGTTTAATTCCTTTTTGCTGACAAAAACTAACCACTTCCTCATTGATCAAATTAGGTGAGGGCGCATAATAATCGGGTAGAAAAGTTAATTTTTTCATATTTTCTTCCAGGCTTCCTTTTGTGGTGATGAGCATTACGGCAACCCTGGGGTAATCCCTCCTTACAATTTCGAGGGTTCGTGGATCAAAAGATTGAATGATTACCCGGTCCTGTACTTTTGCCCGGTAAATAATGCGCATCATACGTTTTACGAACTCTTCGGGTGCAGGCTGATAGACCCCGTCTCTGGCCGGGGCAGTTTTCGTTTCTATGTTGTAGAGTGGCTTTGGATAATTCTTCAGCTTTACATAAGCTTCTACAGAATCCAGGAGTTCTTTTAACAAAGGTATATGGGTCTTAAAGTTTTTTTGCTGCGGAAAATTCTTGTGCTGTTTCGAGCCTACGTCATATTTCTTAAGCACTTTATATTTCATTTGATAGATGGCAAGATGCTTTCCTTTAGCTATTTCTTTGCCATTTTCATCAAGTGTAATGAGGTAATCCAGCCAGGGATCATGGGAAAGGACGGCCTGTTTGTCGCTGGTGAACGTAATGTCAAATTCGAGGACATCAGCTTTCAGGTCAACTGCATTTTTCATAGCTGGAATCGTACTTTCCGGCATCAAAGCCCTGAAGCCGCGATGGGCATGCCATTCCGGTCTGGTCTGAGCATCCGAATAAATCACCGAAAGAAATAAAATAAGAGAAAGTAAAAACTTCATGATTGATATTTTCTACAATACTACTTTTTTTTAATGTTAAAAAAGGTTGGTTTTTGTTATTTTTTGTTTAATATTCTGTTGCTTCTATTTGCGTTGTTTTTGGGTCTGTAAAAAAGCACAATGTTTTGTGCACTGGGAAAGAATTCCATTGGATTTAAATAGCTTCTAATGATAAGTTCCCCGTAAAACCTTGCTAAAGTCTGATCTTAAGTTTGCTGGTTAAGTAATCTTTGGTGATCTGGCCGCTCTGTAATGGCGTACGTCCTTTTACAGGAACGGCATCCAGCTCAACAATAGCATATTTATGATAATTAATTTCTTTTAAAGCCGCAAATACCGCAGGCAGGTCAACGCGCCCTTGTCCAAGTTCTACAAATATATAACCTTTGGCATCAGCCGTATTTTTTACATCTTTAATGTGTAGGCATTCCAGACGATCTTTATATTTTTTTATCGCTGCTGCGGGATCTCCGCCACCTTGCTGATAGTGCGCAACGTCTAACAAAAGCTTTACATATTTTGGATCCGTATGTTTCATGATGAGCTCAACTTCTTCAGGCGTTTGGCCAAGCTGGCCCATATGGTTATGGTAAGTAGTTTTTATGCCAATGGCAGCGGTACGCTTACCAATCTCGTTTAACAGTGTTGCATATTTAACCAGATCGTCATTGCTTATCTCGCCGGTTTTAGGCCTTGATGAATTGGTGACCTGGATGCTGGTGCCGCCCAGAATTTTTACAAACCGGGCGCTTTCCAGGTGTTTGGCAATCTCTGCTTCATCATTCCCGGTGTTGATATTGGCATTTCCACTCGAATACATAGCCAGCTTCAGTTTTGCAGCTTTCAGCAGTTGGATCAGTTCATCCGGCTGCTGGCCAAACTGGGTAAAGGCGTTGGCTCTGAGCTGTATGCCCTTAAACCCAAGGACCGATATATCGAGAATAGATTGCCTGATGTCGTTGCCCCAGGTAATTGCCGCGTAGCCATATTGAATGGCTGAAACAGGCAGGATTGCGGTCAACTGGTCAGCTGTTACCATTAAGGGGCTGGCTGTTAAAAAGCCAAGCTGAGTCAAAAAATTACGGCGTGATTGGTTCATAGTAAGTAATTTATTTAATACAAAGTGAATAAGTGTTAATCTAAAATGTTACTTTCAACAAAAATTCAAATTCTAAATTAACAAAACTCGATGAGAAAAATTTTATTAAATGTGCTGCTGGGAATTACCATTGCAAGTTCATTAAGTTCATGTGCCACGGTTTTTGGTGGAAAAGTTACTCAGGCACAAAAGAGAAAGCCTTTGCAGGGCGAAGCGCAAAGAGGCATACGGCCGGTGGCTATGATTGCTGATATACTCCTTTTCTGGCCAGGCCTTATTGTTGATTTTGCTACAGGTGCAATTTATAAACCTGAAGGAAATGGGACGACAAAGGACGTGCCGGCTCAAAAAAATGTTGAAACTGCAAAATGATCCAAATAAAGAAAGCTGCCTGGTGCAGCTTTCTTTTTGCTCTGCGTTCGCTTATTTATCCAGATCCTGGTTATCAATTATCATTTAAAGTTGAGCTAATGCCATGATGAACAGGTAATGAACAGGCTATATCTTAAATAATTGAATATTAATGTGATTGCCATATAATCTCCTTACCTTTGCGCAAATTTTATGAAGAAGATCACTGATTACAGAAAACTATTGGGTGTACAAAAGGATGCCGAATTGAAAGAATTGAAAACCATTTACAGGAATTTAATGAAAGACTGGCACCCTGATAAATTTCAGGACAGCGAAGAAGCGAAGCTGGAGGCGGAAACCAAAAGTAAGGAGATCATTGAAGCTTATCATTTCCTGGTAAGTATAGCTCCCGAAACGCTTGCGCTTTCCATTGAGGAGTATACACAGACTACAGCTTCCTGTGGTATTGCCGACTACAATTGGGCAGGCCTGGTACTTACCGTTCACTTTTTGGATGGCAGTGCCTACGAGTATTTTGGTGTGCCTAAAGCCATTTATGTAAAACTGGTCAATGCAGATTCACCCGGCAGATTTGCGCGCCGTCACATTTTTGGCGCTTTCCCTTACAGAAATATAGCAAAATTACAAACGGCTTAATCCACTACCGGTTCTACCCACTTTTTTATGGGATCATTAAAGGGGGTAGGCCGATTCTGTCTTAATTTCAGACATCACAAAAAAACTCTGCACTGTACCGATGTTACTGAGCTGTGCCAGCTTGCTTCTTAGGAAATGATGGTACGCATCCATATCCGAGATCACGATCCTGAGAATGAAATCAAAGGCGCCAGTCATATGGTAACATTCCATGACCTCCGGAAAATTTACTACTTCTTTTTCAAAGCCACTTAAGGCGGAGTCTGTATGCTCCTTTAACTGTACCTGAGAATAAGCGATCAGGCTTTTGCCGATTTTCTTTGCATCCAGGATGGCCACAGAACGTTTGATGTAACCTTCTGTTTTTAGCCTTCGCACTCTTTCATGAATGGTTGCGGTGGACTTGTTCAGCGCCAGCGCCAGTTGTTTATTGCTGAGCAATGCGTCCTGCTGTAAAAGCCTTAAAATGCCGATGTCTGTTTTGTCAAGGTCTGCCATATCATTACCAGTTAATTAGAGCAAAGTGTACCGGATACACCGAGAATTCGAAATTAGTTAAAAAATAAACGCTTAAGCGTTTATTTCCGTAAAAATCCTAAATTTATTTTACTATTTCCGGAAAATAATCGGAATTTACCACACTCCATTGATCTGAAAGCCATTTCTTCTGACCTTGCGTGGGATGAGACAATTAAAGATAGAGCAGTCCATTACCAACAGGGATTCGGACTCAATAGAGAAGTATTTATACGACATTGCAAGAATTGACCTGCTGAGCATTGAGGAGGAGATCGCGTTGGCTAAGAAAATAAAAAGGGGGGATCAATCGGCATTAGACAGGCTTGTAAAAGCCAATTTGCGTTTTGTTGTGTCGGTAGCGAAAAAATATCAGAACCAGGGTATCCGCTTATCCGATCTTATTGCAGAAGGCAATATCGGGCTGATCAAGGCCGCTCAGCGTTTCGATGAAACCAAGGGCTTTAAATTCATCTCTTTTGCGGTATGGTGGATCCGGCAAAGCATTATGATTGCCATAGCAGAACAGAAGAGGATGGTCCGTCTCCCTGCAAATCAGATTGGTGGGATCATGAGGATCAACAAGGCGATGGTCGAACTGGAACAGCGTCTGGAGCGACTGCCAAGTTTAGAAGAGGTTTGTGAGTTTATTGAACTGCCTCAGGAAAAGGCTGTGGATTATCTTTTTCATGCACCTATGACCACTTCTTTAGATGCGGTGATTGCTGAGGAATCGGGATTTACCCTGGTGGAGACCATTGAAGATACCAACGTGGAAAAAACAGATAGCACCGTATTGCAAAGTTCTGTATTGGTCGACATCAAACGCTTAATGAAAAGGCTGCCGGAACGTGAAAAGGAGATCTTGTCTATGTTTTACGGCCTGGGCGGCAATACTGCAATTGGCCTGGACGAGATTGGCTCCAAAATGAAACTAGGTAAAGAACGTGTGCGCCAGATTAAAGATAAAGCATTAAAAACACTTCGTGCAGAGCAACCTAAAGCGTATATGATGGAATATATCTAGTATATTTACCATCATGGACATATCGTTGTATCTGGATCATTTGAATCTTTTACCCATTCCCGGGGAAGCGTTTTTTTACCCAGAGTTCTTCGGAAAAGAAGAAAGTGATCGATATTTTACCTACCTGGCTGCCAATATTTCATGGAAGCAGGAGCCCATACAAGTATTTGGAAAACAGGTGTTGCTTCCCCGATTTACCGCGTTTTATGGAGATAAGGGCATTAGCTACAATTACTTGGGGACCACAATGGAGGCATTGCCCTGGATAGATCTCTTAGAACAGATTAAACAGTATATAGAGCTCAAGTTTGATGTGAAATTTAACAGCTGTGTCCTCAGTCTTTACCGCAATGGCGCCGATCATGTGGGCTGGCACCGTGACAATAATAAAAATCTTGGGCAATATCCATTTATTGCTTCAGCAAGTTTTGGTGCCTCCAGAATATTTCAGTTCAGACATTATGAGGAGAAGATGCCCATCATCTCAACAGAACTGACCCATGGCAGTTTGCTGGTCATGAAAGCTGAAACCCAGCGCTTATGGGAACATAGGCTCCCTAAAACAATTATCCCTTCCAAAGCGAGGATCAACTTAACCTTTCAGCTGATCAACAAATCATGATTGTTGTAATTAAGTCAGAAATACAGATATAATTTCAGGAATCTATTTTAGCAATTACTTTTGTTAACACCGTTAACAAAAATGTATAGCATATGGGAATTGCAGAACGAAAGATCAGACAGAAAGAAGAGTTCAGGGCAAGTATCCTGGAAGCGGCATGGCTGCAGGTATTAAATGACGGCTGGCAATCCCTCTCTATCCGTAAAATTGCTGATGCCATTGAATATAGCATCCCGGTTATTTATAATCATTTTGAAAATAAGGAAGCCATATTACTTGAATTCACGAAAGAAGGCTTTCAAAAGTTGGCAGATGCCCTTCAGCAGGTTAAAGAAGAACATACGGAGCCCGCCGTACAGCTTGAAGCCATCGCTCATGCTTACTGGGACTTCGCTTTTGAACATAAGGAATATTACCAGCTGATGTTTGGTCTTGGTATTCCTGCCTGTGAGAAAGTAAACCAGATTGCTGAAATGAAGAATATGACCACGGTCATGATTTCGACCATTAAGGACACCATAGACAAAAGTGCTAATAAGGAAGCAGATTTTTATCTTAAATACCACACTTACCTGTCCGTCCTTCACGGTCTGGTCTCCATTCAGATGATCACAAAAGACGGAAAACCCAGCGAGCAAAACCGGATGATATTACAGGATGCAGTATCAGGATTTATTAAATCGCTGCTCGTCTGATCGCATCGAAATTTCATTATATTTAATAAATAACCATTAACAAATAATTCCCTTTATGAAAAGATTATTCAACACCAATTTTAACCATGGATCACTGCATTTTATGCTGCTTGTGATGCGTGTCTGCATTGCCTCTTTTATGATCGTTCACGGTTATCAAAAATTAGGCTGGCTGACCGCAGGCGGTGAGATCCAGTTTGCTGACCCGATAGGTGTAGGTGTAACCGCTTCATTGTATTTGACTGTTTTTGCCGAATTCTTCTGTTCTATCTTTTTGTTGATAGGTTTAGGTACCAGGCTGGCTACCATACCGCTGATCATCACCATGTTGGTGGCTGTTTTTATTGTATATGGTTCTGCCGGATTTGACAAGAAAGAAATGGGGCTGCTTTTTTTGCTGGTTTATGTTTTTTTATTGGTGGTGGGCCCCGGAAAATACAGCATCGACCACATCATCAGCAGAAGTTTACACAGCCGTAAGCAATAGACCTATATTATTTATCTCCTGTTATCGTTATAGCTGTTATGAAGAAACTATTAGTATTGTGCCTTACGGCTATCGTTATATCAAGCTGCGGCATCAACAAGCAGACCCGGCAGATTAAAGCACTTGAAAAGTGTACCTATAGGATTACTTCTGCAGATCAGCTCACTTTGGGCGGTGCAGATGTAAAAAATATGATCAACAAGCAGGACATTAACCTGGCCAGTTTGCCGGCTTTGGCGCTTGGGCTGCTCAGGAAGGATGTTCCATTAAAGGCACGCTTGAACCTGGAAGTTAAAAACCCGACGGGCGATGACGCTGCGATCAATGAATTTGAATACAAGATACTGATCAACAGACAGGAACTGGCTACAGGTTTTGTTAATCAGGCCATAAATATTGCTGCGGGCCAATCGTCCACTGTACCTGTTGATATGGAAGTGAACGTTTACCCTTTCATTTCCAATAGCAAGGTAATGGGCGAGATCAATGATTTCATTAAAAGCGGTAGAAATGGCGGGCCTGAAAAAAAGGGGATTCTTACCCTCAAGATCAGACCAAGCATCAGAGTTGGTGGTGCATTGGTGAAATATCCCGGCTTTATCACGATAGACAAAGAAGTGAGTAGTAAAATTCTCCTATAAGATCTGTCGTATTTTTGCAGGATTGTTACGGAATTTCCTTGATGTTAAAATCAGAGATTAATGATTTTTGATTAATTTCGGAGCGTCATGGCTGTACATGGTAAATCGGCGTACCCCTATGATCATTTAAAATCTATATATGAAGTTTCGTTTATACCTGCTCTTTTTTAGTGTAATTGTTCCATTTGCTACCAGCGCCCAGAATATGCAGCAGCTAAATGCTGCTGAGATTAAACAAGGTCTCGAGGCCTTAAAGGTTACCGGAAGCGTCCTGTATATTGCCGCACATCCTGATGATGAAAATACCCGTCTGCTCGCTTACCTGGCTAAGGAAAGGAAAGTCAGAACTGGATATTTGTCATTAACCAGGGGAGATGGGGGGCAAAACCTGATCGGCAACGAGCAGGCGGAACTCCTTGGACTCATCCGTACACAGGAGCTGCTGGCAGCACGTAGAACTGATGGCGCAGAACAGTTTTTTACCAGAGCCAATGACTTTGGCTTTTCTAAGAACCCGGAAGAGAGTTTTAAGATCTGGGACAAGGCAAAAATTCTTTCCGATGTCGTATGGGTGATCCGAAAGTTTCAGCCCGATGTGATCATCACACGTTTTCCTGAAGATGCACGTGCCGGTCATGGACACCATTCTGGTTCCGCAATTCTGGCGCATGAAGCTTTCCTTGCGGCTGCCGATCCGAAACAGTTTCCTGAACAGCTGACCTTGGTAAAACCATGGCGGGCCAAAAGAATCGTTTGGAATACCTTTAATTTCGGAGGTAACAACACCACAGCTGACGATCAGTTGAAAATTGACGTTGGCTTGTATAACCCGCTGCTGGGTAAAAGTTATGGCGAAATAGCCGCCGAAAGTCGGTCCAACCACAGGAGTCAGGGCTTTGGCACAGCAAGGCAGCGCGGCTCATCCACAGAGTTTTTTACGCCTGTAGCGGGAGATAAGGCCGAAAATGATCTTTTTGAAGGTGTTGATCTCACGCTAAACAGAATACCCGGCAGTAATGCGGTGCGGGAATTGCTGACCGTTATAAATGCAGAATATAATGCAGCTGATCCTTCAGCATCCCTGACTAAATTGTTAAAATTAAAGCAATTGGTAAAAGGAAAGCCCTTTAAACAGGATCTGCTGGATGATCTGATCCTCGCTTGTGCGGGTATTTGGTTTGAAAGTACTGCTTCAAGTGCTTCTTATGCCTTAAACCAGCCGGTAAGTGTAAAAGTACAGGGTATTGCAAGATTAAGAGCAGATTTTCCACTGGCTGTTCAACTGGAAGAAACCAATAGCGGGGTGTCGTTTAATTTAGCCCCGAATAAGCTTGTCACGCAAGACAAAACACTATCAACAGCTCATGTGGGGATAACGCAGCCTTACTGGCTCGAAAAACCGCACCTGCTCGGAAGTTTCGTGGTTGATTCCCTTGATAAAATAGGAATGCCCGAGAATGGCCCGAGTCTTACTGCAGCATTCAAAATTAAAATAGGTGATCAGGTGATAGAAAAGAAACGACCGGTAGTATACAAATATACGGATCAGGTGAAGGGAGAGATCTATCAGCCTTTGGTGATAGCGCCGCCGGTAACTGCTACCCTTTCCGAAAAAGCATTTATTTTTAATGGCAATGAGCCAAAGAATATCACTGTTCAGCTAAAGAGCTTTAAAGACAATGCTCTTGGGGTTTTGGCACCGCAGGTACCTTCAGGATGGAAGGTAAGTCCGCAGAAGTTAGATTTTACACTGGATACAAAAGGCGACGAGCAAACTGTCACCTTCACCGTCACACCCGCAGGAAGTACAACTGCTGGTGATCTGCTGTTAGATGTGGTTGTTGATGGTAAAACCTATCATCAGGGACTGCGTGTAATTAATTATGAACACATCCCCCTGCAAACACTTTTCCCCGCTGCATCAGCCAGGCTTGATAAGATAGATTTAAAATTTGCCGGAAAACGTATCGGCTATATTGAAGGTGCAGGAGATCTGGTGCCGGAATCCTTAAAACAGATCGGTTACGAAGTGATAAATCTGACCGCCCGCCAGGTGATCAGTTCAGACCTGTCTGCCTTCGATGCTATAGTTACCGGGGTTCGCTTGTATAACCTGAACGGTCAGATCAAAAGTATGCAGCCGAAGCTGATGAAATATGTAGAAAATGGAGGCACCTTGTTGGTTCAATATAATGTAAACTCACCTTTAAGGATTGAAAATCTTGGTCCTTATCCGTTTAGGGTGTCGCGCGACAGGGTTACAGAGGAAGATGCAAAAGTAACTGTCCTTGCCCCTGAACATCCTGTATTCAATTACCCGAATAAAATTACGGCAAAGGATTTTGATGGCTGGATACAGGAACGGGGATTATATTTTGTTTCGGATGCCGATCAGAGATATAAACAGCTGTTGAGCATGAACGACAAAGGAGAAAATGTTAAGACCGGGTCACTGATTGTGGCGGACTATGGCAAAGGCAGGTATGTATATACAGGTATTTCTTTTTTCAGGGAATTACCGGCGGGTGTGCCAGGGGCCTACCGTTTGTTTGTAAATCTACTGTCGAAAAAAAATAATTAACAGCAGTTGATATGTCAGCCCAAGAGCCAATCGACAATAGAGAACAGGACCTCCCCCCCTTCGTTAAAACCTGGAAGCAATTTTACCGGCTTCTCATCGGCTGGCTGGTCTTGCTGATTTTAGTTTTTTACGCTTTTACCAGGTATTTCGAATGAGTGTTATAGATTGGGCGGTATTAATCCTTACACTTGTTGTAATTGTAGTTTACGGTGTTTATAAAAGCCAGGGAGCACAAAATATCCAGGGATATCTGCTGGGCAATCAATCCTTGCCCTGGTATCATGTTTGCCTGTCGGTGATGGCTACACAGGCCAGCGCCATCACATTCTTATCTGCACCCGGACTGGCTTATTCATCAGGAATGAGCTTCGTACAATTTTACCTGGGCCTGCCCCTTGCGATGATTGTGCTGTGCATCACTTTTGTACCCATATTTCACCGCTTAAAAGTGTATACTGCGTATGAATATCTTGAACAGCGTTTTGATTTGAACACCAGGGCATTGACGGCATTTTTATTTTTAATACAAAGGGGCCTTTCTACAGGAATAACCATTTATGCTCCATCTATTATTTTATCTACCATATTAAACATCAATACCACGTATACCACCCTGTTTATCGGTTGTCTGGTTATATTTTACACAGTATATGGAGGCACTAAAGCTGTTTCTTATACGCAAATGCTACAGATGAGCATTATCTTTTGCGGTTTATTTGCTGCCGGAATCATGGTGGTGCACCTGCTTCCGGGAGATATTGGCTTTAGCAGGGCCATTAGTATCGCAGGCAAAATGGGCAGAACGAATGCCATAGATTTTAAGCTTGATCTGAGCAATCAGTACACGGTCTGGACCGGCTTAATCGGTGGTTTCTTTCTGCAATTGTCTTATTTCGGAACCGATCAGAGCCAGGTAGGCCGTTATCTATCCGGAGCTTCAGTTAGCCAGAGCCGTCTGGGTTTACTGATGAACGGCATGGTAAAAATACCGATGCAGTTTCTGATCTTACTGATAGGCGTACTTGTTTTTACTTTTTACCAATACAATCGTCCGCCCATATTTTTTAACAGTTTTGAGCTAAATAAGCTCGAAAAAAGCGCGTATGCGACTGAACTGAATAAGATTAAAACAAACTATAACCAGGCCTTTGAAGAAAAGCAAATTGAAGTCAATAAGATGAATGCTGCACTCAATGCCGATAATAAAATACTTATTGATCAGCAAAGGACAGCGCTCAAGCTTGCTGATGAAAAAGAAAGATCCATCAGAAAACAGGTGACAGACTTAATGCAAAAGAATGATGAGCATGCCAACATAAAGGACAACAATTATATTTTTTTAAGTTTTGTCACGCAATACCTGCCAAAAGGATTGATCGGGTTACTGATTGCTATTATTTTCCTGGCCTCTATGGGCTCGACGGCAAGTGCGCTGAACTCTCTCGCTTCTACTACAGTGATTGATATCTATAAACGCCTGATCAAAAAAAATGCATCGGACCATGAGTATCTCCAGGCCTCACGGCTGGCAACCGTTTTTTGGGGTGCCGTATGCATTGCAATGGCTTTATATGCCAGTAAAATAGGTAATTTATTGGAAGCAGTAAATATATTAGGTTCTTATATCTACGGTACAATACTTGGTGTTTTCCTGGTTGCATTTTATGTGAAGCAGGTCAATGGGAGGGCTGTCTTTATTGCTGCGTTGTTAACAGAGGCTACGATCGTAGTACTTGGACAGGCTGATGCTGTAGCTTATTTATGGCTCAACGTAATCGGTTGCCTGATGGTGGTATTCAGCTCATTGATCATCCAAAAGGTCTTGAGTACAGGGAAGAAGCGCTAAGTATACCTGGTAATACTGCAATAAAAAAGCCTGATATGATGAGCCGACATGCAAAGTTTTTCCCTTCCGAAAAAAACTTTGAGGAGGCGAATTATATCAGGCTTTTTTACAAATAAATTTACATCTCAACGGCTACCTACATGATAAACGAAATAGATGAAATAAATCTTTACTTCTTGGACTCGCTCAGCAACTCCGTATGCAGGCGAACATATTCCTGATTTTTCATCTCTGTAGCTGCCTGTAAGCCTGCTGCTGCTGTTTTTGCTGCCCCGGCTTTGTCGCCCATTTTTAACTGGATACGTCCTTTCCATAATTTTACCCATGGCGCTTTGTTATCTGCTGCCTCAGCTGCATTGATCCACTCCAGTGCCTTGTTTAAATCCTTGCCATTCGAGTAATAATACTGGGCTGCTGCGAAGTAAGGTTTTTTCTCTCCTTTCATGGCTTCATCAATACCTGCCATTACAGTGGCATCAACTTCCGTGGTTAGATCAAGACTTATTGCAGTATTTTCCCACATGAATTGTAATTGAGCGGTAGTAGGGTAAACATTGGCAAACTGGATGGTAAATGTTTCTACTTTATCTTTTAGCTTGGTGGCTTTAACTTTAACCCTTAATACATCTTCAGCTTCTTTGTATTCATAAGCACCCCATTGTTTAGCGCCTTTGTTGAATATCACGGTCCACTCGTCTTTACCCGGTATAGTAAATAATCCATAATCTCCTGCCGGAAGCTCTTTGCCATTTATTTTTACAGGCTCGGTAAAACTGATCATTGTTGCAGAGTTTGCGCCTGTCCGCCATACGGTACCGTAAGGTTCCAGACCACCAAAGATCTTACGTCCCTTTACATTTGGTCTGGAGTAATTGAGGGTGATCTTACCCAATCCAAAATTTTGGGTAATGGTCTGGCCGCTACTGGCCTGAGGCATTTTCAGGCCCTGGGCCTGAAGGTCAGCACTCAATGCTACTGTTAGTGCAAGCAGCAGCATTGTTTTTAACGTTGTTTTCATCTATTTATTTTTTTGTTTTTTCAAGTGTATCATATGTCTTTAATTATTTTCAAGCTGCCTGTGGCGGTTTAATTGTCAGACGGAGCCTTTAATCATGTCGGGTTCATATGATTTTTTTGTTTTCATTAACCAGTAAACCTGATAATAGTTTTGCTGGCTCTAAATTACATTTCTGATCGGGTATTCTATATTAAAATATACTTCAAAGATAAACATGACGAATAAATTAGAAAATCATGCTTAAATTAGCTGCCATGGTCAATTTTCGTGCTGCTTTCGTCACTGGTTTTTTAATTTTAATATGCTGTTCTTCAGTAAAATTTGCAATAGGACAGGAAGTCGAACCCGGCGTCTCGAAACGGCTGGCGGTGTACAGAAAATCAATTGTAAGCCGGGTTAATTATGCACTTAAGTTTGATATTCCTGCTGAAAGGGCGGGTAAAATTGCAGCGGTAGAAACATTACGCTTTGACCTCCAGGCAAATGACCAGGATTTACAACTGGATTTCAAGGAAAATCAATCGAAGCTATTGAAGCTGGTGGTAAACAGTCAGTCCGTGGCGGTAAGACATATTAACGAACATTTGCTGCTACCCGCCAGATATTTAAAGAGAGGGATTAACCAGGTAGAGATCGCCTTTCAGGCGGGCGAGGCTGCCCTTAATCGCAATCCTGATTATCTATATACTTTATTTGTGCCCGACAGGGCAAGAACAGTTTTTCCTTGCTTTGACCAGCCAGATATAAAAGCTACCTACGATCTAACGCTAAAAGTTCCGGCGAGCTGGAAAGTAATGGCCAATGCAGCGTTAAAGGATACGGTCTTATCAAACGGCCGCAAAACTTATCGCTTTTTAACCTCTGATACTTTAAGCACCTATCTTTTCTCATTTGTTGCAGGGAAGTTTGAGCAAAAAGATGATAAAGTAGGCGGTATGATGAGCGATTTCCTTTACAGGGAAACAGATACTGCCAAACTAAGAAAAAGCATGAACGAAATCTTTAAAATCCATACTGACGCATTGCAGTACTTTGAAGACTGGACATCTATTCCTTACCCTTTTCAGAAATTCGGTTTTGCTGCCATACCAGATTTTCAATTTGGCGGAATGGAACATGTCGGCGCCATACAATATAAAGCAGCAACCTTGTTCTTAGATGGAACTGCCACGAAAGACCAGCTGAATTCAAGGAGTAATCTGATTGCCCATGAAACGGCTCATATGTGGTTTGGTGATCTGGTGACCATGAACTGGTTTACGGATGTCTGGATGAAAGAGGTATTTGCCAATTTTATGGCCGATAAAAGTGCTGAAGAACGTGTCGGTAAAGCTGAATTTGACTTGAAATTTTTAACAGACCATTTCCCTGCAGCATATGGTGTAGACCGTACGACCGGATCCAATCCGATCAGACAGGATCTTGATAATCTGAAGGATGCGGGGACTTTATATGGAAATATCATTTATCACAAGGCGCCGATCATGATGCAACAGCTGGAACGGCTGATGGGAAAAGATCAGTTTAAACAGGGGGTACGGGAATACCTTAAAAAATTTGCAAATAGCAATGCGTCTTGGCCTGATCTGATCGCCATTCTCGATAAATACGCAGCGGCTGATTTGCAACAATGGAATAAGATATGGGTCAATGAGCCGGGAAGGCCGGTTATAGATTATACGCTGAAACAAAAAGGAAACAAAATCAGTCAGTTTACGATCCAACAAACCGCTGAATATGACAGATCAAGGTTCTGGCCCCAGATTTTCGAGCTGACGTTATATTACCCCGGATATAGCAAGGAAATAACGGTAAATTTAAATGCACCCAAGGTTGAAGTTAACGCCGCAGAGGGAATGGACGTCCCTTTATTTGTGTTGTTCAACTCATCCGGACAAGGCTATGGTTTATGGCCGGCAGATCAGGCAATGTATGATCACTTGTATACGATCGACAAGCCCTTAAACCGTGCCGCTGCTTATATTTCACTCTATGAAAATATGCTTAACGGCAGGTCTGTTAAACCTTCGGTGTTATTAAGCATCTTTCTCGAAGGACTAGGTAAGGAGAAAGAAGAACTGAACCTTAAACTGATGACCAATTATATCAGTACCATTTATTGGGAATTCCTTTC
>CAMLDJ010000124.1 GCA_946478755.1 uncultured Pedobacter sp.
TAAACAGCAATCAATCCCTTTTAGGGTACCACAAATTATGATAGACAGACTACATTATATTTCGCAGGCTCCTGTTGGCAGCAGTCATCTGGACGCCATTGAAAACGTATTACTTGCCGGAGGTCAATGGATACAGTTAAGGGTTAAAAACCAAACCGAAGAAGAAGTACTGCCATTGGCCATTAAGGCGGCAGCTTTGTGTAAACGATATGGTGCGAAGCTGATTATCAATGACTATCCGAGGCTGGCCTTAAAAGCTGGTGCTGATGGGGTACATTTAGGATTGGATGACATGCCCATCGCTGAAGCAAGAGCTCTTGTAGGTCAAGGAATGATTATTGGAGGAACAGCAAATACATTGGAACATATGCAATTAAGGGCCAAAGAAGGTGCAGATTACATCGGACTGGGGCCCTATCGCTTTACCACGACAAAACAAAATTTAAGTCCGATAATTGGTTTAAAGGGTTATATAGATTTAATGCAAGAATCTAAACTAGCCGGCATCCGTCTGCCAGTCATCGCCATTGGTGGCATTAAAACAGCTGATATCCCTTTGCTGATCCAGACCGGCATACATGGCGTAGCGGTTTCCGGTGCGTTGAGCAGCCAGACTGATACGGCCAGTGCACTGAATCAGATACAGCAACATTTTCAAACCGCTGATTTAATTTACAAAGGCTTCGAACAATTAAATTATAAAAAATAAGCATATGTTAAAAATAGCAGACAGCCTATTTAATTCCCGCCTGTTTACAGGCACAGGGAAATTCAGCTCAGCTCAAAAAATGGAGCAGGCCTTGTTGGCTTCAGGGACTGAACTGGTTACCGTAGCGCTTAAGAGAGTAGACTTGCACACGGAAGAGGATGACATTTTAAGGCATTTGAAATATCCACATATTAACCTCCTTCCCAATACTTCTGGCGTACGAAATGCGAAAGAAGCGGTTTTTGCCGCGCAGATGGCCAGAGAGGCCCTGGAAACCAACTGGATAAAGCTGGAGATCCATCCCGATCCGAAGTACCTGATGCCGGATCCCATAGAGACTTTAAAAGCTACCGAAGAACTGGCCAGACTGGGATTTATTGTATTGCCGTATATCCATGCAGATCCGGTTCTGTGCAAACGGCTGGAGGATGCAGGGACGGCAGCAGTCATGCCATTAGGATCGCCGATAGGCAGCAACAAGGGGTTGAGGACTATTGACTTTCTGGAAATTATCATCAGTCAGAGTAAGGTGCCAGTAATTGTTGATGCAGGGATTGGTGCACCTTCCGATGCAGCCAAAGCCATGGAAATCGGCGCCGATGCAGTGCTGGTCAATACCGCCATAGCGGTTTCAAGTGATCCGGTGCTGATGGCGGAGGCCTTTAAAATTGCCGTTCAGGCAGGAAGAATGGCATTCAAAGCAAAATTAGCTGGAATCAGCACACAGGCTATGGCAAGTAGTCCGCTTACCTCCTTTTTAGATGAGTAATGATGGGTAGTTTTAACGAAATTTTTGAACAGTGCAGCTGGGATGAAACCAGTAAAAGCATTTACAGCAAAACCAGTGCAGATGTACAGCGTGCTTTACTGGCGGACAAACGAACGCTGGAAGATTTTAAAGCACTCATCTCTCCTGCCGCAGCCCCTTACCTGGAACAAATGGCGCAGATCAGTCAGCAGTTGACCATGAAACGCTTTGGCCGCGTCGTTCAGCTCTACGTTCCCTTGTACCTTTCTAACGAATGTAATAACATTTGCACCTACTGCGGTTTTAGCTACGACAATAAGGTCAGGCGGAAAACCCTCTCTCCTATGGAAATTATGCAGGAGGTTGCAGTGATCAAGGAGATGGGCTTTGATCATGTATTACTGGTAACAGGCGAAGCCAACCAATCCGTACATACCGCATACTTCAAAAAAGTATTGGAATTGATCAGACCACATTTTGCACATATATCTATGGAAGTACAACCATTAGATGATGAGGATTATGAGGCCTTGAGGCCTTACGGCCTGAATACTGTATTGGTGTATCAGGAAACCTATCATCACGAGGATTATAGGAAACATCACCCGAAGGGCAAAAAATCAAATTTCCAATACCGGCTGGAAACGCCGGACAGACTTGGCCGGGCAGGTATACACAAAATGGGATTAGGGGTATTGATTGGCCTGGAAGACTGGCGTACAGACTCATTTTACACCGCTATGCATTTAGATTACCTGGAAAAAACCTACTGGCAGAGTAAATACAGCATTTCATTTCCGCGGTTAAGACCATTTAGTGGCGGCCTGGAGCCAAAAGTAGCGATGAGCGACAGAGAACTGGTGCAGTTGATCTGCGCCTATCGGCTGTTTAATGAAGAAGTAGAACTATCCATCTCTACCAGGGAATCTTCTACATTCAGAGACAACATCATTAAACTCGGGATTACTGCGATGAGTGCGGGCTCCAAAACTAACCCTGGCGGATATGCCGTAGAACCGCAGTCGCTCGAGCAATTTGAGATTTCGGATGAGCGCAGTGCCGACGAAATCGCTCAAATGATTAGCAGACAGGGATATGAAGCAGTATGGAAGGATTGGGACCGCAGTTTATGAAACGATACGACAGACAGATCATCTTACCTGAAATTGGTATAGCTGGTCAGCAGAAATTACAGGAAGCAAGCATTTTAGTCATTGGTGCAGGTGGTTTGGGCTGCCCCCTGCTGATGTACCTTGCAGGTGCAGGCGCAGGTCATATCGGCCTTATAGATCATGATGTGGTTGATGAAAGTAACCTTCATCGCCAGGTGCTCTATCATATGGCCGATATCGGAAAATATAAAGCTGATGTTGCCGCCGCAAGGCTCGAGCTATTTAATCCGGAGGTCAGGTTCAGTTCCTATTCATTCCGGTTAACCAGTCAGAATGCAGCAGCGATGATTTCCCAATATGATCTGGTCATTGATGGTTCTGATAACTTCCCCACCCGCTACCTGGTGAATGACACTTGTGTAGCCTTAAATAAGCCATTGGTATTTGGTTCTATATTTCAATTTGAAGGACAAGTGTCTGTTTTTAATTATGATGGCGGACCGGATTACCGTTCCATTTATCCCGCCCCCCCTTTGCCGGATGAAGTTCCCAATTGTGCTGAAAGTGGCGTGATTGGTCCTTTACCAGGAATAATAGGAAGTCTGATGGCCAATGAAGCCATTAAAGTCATTTGTGGCTTTGGCGAGGTACTATCCGGACGACTCCTTATTTTTAATGCTTTAGACAATACCAGCCGGCTTTTTAATTTTGGTTGTGCCGGCCAAAAGAAAATAAGGAAAACGGAAAAGGTAGAGGAACTCAGCCTTGATGCCCTGGAGCAATGGAAAGCTGAAGGCATCCCATACCAGCTGATCGATGTGAGAGAAGCAGACGAGTATGAAGAATATAATATCGGAGGCATAAATATCCCTTTGTATAGATTAAACAGCCATCTGGATGAATTAGCCAGGCATCAAAAGATTGTATTTTGCTGCTTAGCCGGAAAAAGAAGCAGGATTGCCATACAATTGTTGAAAACACAATCGAAAGCTGAACTCTTCTCCTTAATTATGCCTGCAAAATCAAATATATCCTGATTAGGCCCAAAACAAAGATAAATGAGCAACATTTCCCCGGTCATGAAAAGACTTTTAAAAAAATAAATATTTTTTACCAGATTATTTATTTTCCTATATAGACTTGCAGTATTTTAACTTTTGAACAATAACAATTAAAACAACCCTATTAGTTTTTATGGAGACAAATGCTCAAAACAAAGAATTACTGCCTAAAAAGTACAAAATTCAGGAATGTATCGAAAATTTAAAAAGGAACGAGTACCGGATTATTATTAGAGCGATCCCCGGCATTATCGGTAAAGGTGCAACCACCTTCTACAACTACCGGGACATCCTGATAGATGACAAGGAAGATATTCCTTTTAAAATTGTCAGGAAGCTTGAAATCCTATTTGGACTGGAGAGTGGCGGCTTGGAAACGAAAAAAACGCGGGGCGAACATTACTCACAAATTATTGAACAACATAGAAAACGGTAATAGAATGCTACCTTTGTAAAATGATAGCAATAGGACAATACAACGACCTGAGAATTATAAAAAAAACAGAAGAAGGTCTGATTTTAACAGAGGGCGAGAGAGAGGTACTCTTGCCCTATGTTGATGTTCCTCAGAACACCGAAATAGGTGATAACCTGAATGTATTTGTTTTTATGCAAAAAGACGGCAGGTTACAGGCTACAACGAAGAGACCATTGGCCTGTGTGGGCGACTTTGCTTACCTGACAGTAGTGGATGAAGCTGAGGATGGCAGTGCATTTATGGATATTGGCCTGGGCAAAGACATCTACGTCCCTAAACGGGAACAAAAACGCCCTATGTTTAAAGGTGATAAACATGTCGTTTATGTGTTTCTGGATGAAAGCAATGACCGGATGCTGGCCTCCTCCAAACTCGTAAATTTTGTGGAAGAGGAAGATATTGACCTGGAAGAAGGCGATGAGGTCAGTTTATTGATCGTTGACCGTTCTGATCTTGGTTATAATGCCATAATAGATAATAAATATATTGGCCTCTTGTATACCAATGAGTTGTTCGATGAACTGAATCCGGGCGAAACCCGCAAGGGCTGGATCAAAAAGATCCGTGTAGAAGGAAAAATAGACCTGAGTTTACAACCCATGGGTTATGGCCATATTCTGGAAACCAAAGAGGTCCTGCTTGCGGATCTGAAGGATAGCGGAGGCGTCATTTCACTTGGAGACAAAAGCTCCCCCGATGACATTTATCACCGTTTCAAAATCAGTAAAAGTGCATTTAAGAAAGCAATTGGAGGACTGTATAAAGACAGGCAGATCACCATTTCTGATTATGAGATCAGGCTTTTCAAAGGGTAAAATTAGCCGTTCTATTCTGAGGCTGGAATCTTTTGTCCTGAAAAAGGACAAAATTTCCTAGGCCTCTTCACAGAAGGCAAATTTTACTTTCAAGCAGGGTGGATAAGCAAGATGCCGACAGGATGGTGCTTTATCATTGTTAGATTTTTTAGCTCTTTAGCGTTGTAGTCGGGATAGCATGCTGACAGGGCAAAAAATACACTCTCAGCAAATTCTACGAACACTTATACCATTCGATCCACATTCTATTGCCACCATACTTTTGATACCATGCTATTGATATCATCCTATTGGTATCATCCTATTGCCACCATGCTGTTGCCTTCATGCTGTTGCCTTCATGCTATTGATACCATGCTATTGATACCATGCTATTGACACAAAATTGATCCCATGCTATTGATATCATCCTATTGCCAACATGCTGTTGCCTTCATGCTATTGATACCATGCTGTTACCGCCATGCTATTGACACAAAATATACCTTCTACGAAAAGGCCTTGGAAATTTTGTCCTTCTTCAGGACAAAAGATTCCAGCCTTAGAGTAGAACGGTTTATTTTGACCCCTTTAAAAATTGAACCCAACAGATAAATACAGCATGCTCGTTTCCTTGGAAGCGCCAACACTGGCCTGAAGCAGAAGCACTTCACCCGGCATGACATATAAGCCACCGCCATAGCCCTGATGCCATCTGCCGGAATGTTCACCTTTTTCCCATACTCTGCCCACATCAGTAAAACCAAGCATGCCGACGGTTCCCGGCACAAGGTAAGAGGTAAAATTGAAGAGCTTAAGTCGCAGGTCAAGGTTATTGTAAAACATACTGGTACCGGTAAAGCGCTTGCTGTTAAAACCACGCAGACTATGAACCCCGCCAAGTTGCATGCGCTGGAAAAACGTTGGATTACCTACCGTTGTACCTGCGCCAATGCGGTTGGCAATGACAAGGCCGGATTGACCTGGGTTAAGATAGAACCGGAATTCTGTACTCACAGATCCATAACGGTCACTGCTCTTATCAAGACGGTGTTGCGCGATAAAAGATGTTTTCCAGTAAAATCCTTTTTTGGGCAATGAAATGTTATCTCTGCTGTCGTAAATCAAACCAGCTGTCAGACCACCGTACACTTTATCTGAAAAAATCTCCTGCCCGGGATTTGCTGCATCATAGGCCTTAAAGAACCGGTCTTCATTTCCCGAAGCTGTACTGGTATAATAAGAAAACAGGAAACCAGCATCAACCTTTAAATATTTCGTAATTCCCCTGGCTAGTTTGATGTCTGCATTGAGGTAATTATAACGGTTCCTGTAATAAGATATCCCATCCTCACGATCATCTTCCTCTTCGCTGTCGTCATGATCAAAATCTACATTCTCTGTATTATTGCCTAGTCCGAAGAAATTACTCAGGTTATTTGGACCAAGCAGATTGGCGTGTATAGTGAGGTCATTATTACCGATGGCCTTTTTAAAGTCAGCTAGATAATCGAGGATGAATGACTTTCTACCACTATTGTAATTAGCCCAGAACTCATGTTTCCGCGCATACGGACTCTTCCTGAAACCTTGTTTTTCAATCACATACCCTAAACCAATCTGGATACCCTGATCAATATTGTAGCCTCCATTAAAAAGTACCCCTGAACGGTCGTAAAGAAAGCTGTTTTTATCGAACCGGTTAACCAGCGTATCATTCGACAACCTGAATTTCGCCGCGGATCTATCCGGAAACTGGTCGTATTCATCTGACTGGTCATAAATGAAAGGTTTATTGCTTACCTCTTCGGCGATCTTGTATTGGTTGGCGGCCTCCGATCCGATTAAACGTACACGGATGCCCGGCGAGGTATTACCTGTAACCTCAAAAACATCTTCAGCTCCTATGCCGAACAACCTGACCTCCTTTGTTATTCCTTGAGTAAAAGTTCTTCTGTAAACGAGGCGCCCCTCTTTTCCCTCTTTGTTGATGTTATGGATCACAACTTCCAGGTTTCCGTTCTCCCTGTTTCTGACTTTCAGAATTTCCTTTTTCTCGGACGCAGGTATATCGACATCAATAGACAAGAATTTGTAATATGCCATGGCAAGTGTTTCGAGTTTATCCCTTCTTGAGGTAAAGCACCTGATCAGCTCAGGGCCGGATAATTTAAATATGGTATCTGGCATTTTACGGAATGCTGTGCCGATCAACTCATCAGTAAGCTTATGCTGTACATATTTCACTTCAGACTGCCAATCCTGTTCAGTAAGTTCATTTAAAAAATACCGGTCAAAATATCGTTCATTGAAATTCCAATGGTTTACATCTCTGATGTGATCACTATAGGGCTGTAAATGAGATTTGAGCCACTGATGGGTCAGCACCCATGGCAATACTCCTGATGTTTTATAGAACACCTTGTCCCTGTCGCGGGGTACTGGAAGATAGACCGTTTCATTTCCATCTTCCTTAGCCAGCCAGCGCCAGTTGTCTTCATGCCTGTCCCAGTCGCCCAATATGAAATCGAGCAACCTTGCCCTTAAAGTCAGCCGCTGTTCTGCCTTTGTATCATTATTTTTTTGGATTTTCTTCTGAACCTTTTCCGTATTATCTGTCTCCTCATCAAAGGGACTTCTTTCCTCGATGAGGTAAACTGCATTGGCAAAATCCTTTCTGTATTCTTTCAATCCAGGATCATCGCCTACATAGACGATTTCAGGTTTAGCATGCGGTAAGCCTAATGCCCCTGCAAGATCCGGGACCACCAATGCCGCAAAGGGGTGGTTAGTAGATACCTGATCCTGTGCAATATCTTTGGCAATCGTCGCCCTGAGGTTCTCCGCCAATCCTCTTTCCGGATACTTCTGGACAGTTCGTAATGTCCATTCCTTACCTGTAGGATCTGCAACACGAAGTGAACGGGTCTGCATTCCTCCGCCGAGCTTTGTAATGGTTAGCCCTCCCTTCTCTTTGCTCATGTCTATCACCCGCATTTTTACAGGTGTTGCCCATATTTTCCTGTAGCTTTCGCCGAGCCAGAAACGGTGAAAACCACCCACTTCATTGTATTCGGGAGCAACTGCTATGGTAATCGAATCTTTTGAAACTGGCTGCTGCGCACTTACGTTTAGAAATGCAGCTGTAATAGAACCCGACAACAATACTTTAAGCAGTTTTTTTTTTAAATGCATGCTGATCTGAAGTTAATATTTCACCCCTATTCTAAGGGCCTTTAATCCTTCCACGCCTTGTAATTCTTCCAATTCAAGATACTCAAGATCATCATTTAACAGGCGCTGAGCCTGCAGCTTTTTAATATAGCCAAGATAGGATTTAGCCTCTGTGGTGTTGAAATACACAATGGCTATTTTACCAGGTTGCGTAAGGCGTTCGGATGTATCTTTAATCAATGCTTTGTCGATCCGCTTTTTTACCATCTGGTAGCGGATATTGTAACTACCTTCTACATCAAACCGTTGTTCGTCGATCCTGAAACTGATGTCTATCTGTTTTTCATACACGAAGATCAGTTGTGTAGTTTCTAAAGGAATCGAAAAATAAGGTCCAAGATTGTTTGTTGTACGAGCAATTTCAGCAAGGACACGCAATTGTCTTAACCTGAAATCATGAACTATGGTTGGAGGAAAAGGAATTCCCGGAGCAATGGACTGTCCGAGGTAAAGATCAAACTCAACGCCGTCAGTCCGGAATTTCTCGAAATAACAAGGATAAATGCTTTGTAATTCAGCATTAAATTCGTCAAGGTGCCTGGTTACTGCCACATTGATCATTTGCATACTTTTCTCATAGCGTTCCCTGTTTTCAAGAACCTTTCCTTTATCACCTGTTAATTTAAAATAAGCATCTACAATGTCGCCAACTTCGGGATAGGTCTCTGTTAAATGCCGTAGGGCAACAGGTATCTGTCTCAGCAGATAATCTTCCGTTTTAAAGATCTCCCGGTCTGACAATTCATCAAGCTTATTGCTCCAAATCGATCTGCCATGTGGAAGTTCATTTTCAGTGCATAAGGTGGCTTTTGCCCTTACGGTATTCAAGGTATTTTCAAGAATCTCAAAATGTGCATATAAGTCCCTTCTGATTGCTGCGTTGCGCTGAATGCTTGAGTTCCTGATATCGATTGCGCCATATAGCGGATATACATCTTTAAAAAAAACTGGCTCAATCGGAAAATTCCGATCTCTTGCGCCCGACTGTATATAACTATAGGCTGCTTCATGAAAACGCCACTGCACAGAAGGTTGTAAAGCCGTAAATTTGTCCATGATCACGTCCTGGATCTCGTTATTAAAATCTGCGATCACATTCTGAAACAATTGGGCGAGTAAAGGGAAAGCCGCTTCTATTTTACTGAGGGTGTTTCCGTTAAACTGGCTCGCATCTTTGGTGTACAGCTCAAGGCAGCCGACAAGGCGTGCATTGTAATACAGCGGAAAAAGCGCATAAGATTTAATCCCTTCCTGTCCCAATAACCTCAACATAGGATATTTAAGCTGATCTTCTTCCGATACCTCCGGAAATATCAAGGTACGGGGCTGTTCTATGTAATCTTCGATCAGATTTCCATGCTCGCTGTCATATATTCCCTCTTCTCTGGCCAGCTGAACTAAGATGCTGTTAAAGCCTGAAAGTTCATTGATCTGTACTTTGTTATTGAGCTTGATGTAAGGAACCATACCAAAGTCAATAAGATCCGTTCCAACAAGGGTTTTCAGTGCAGTTGCAATTTCTTTAGTATGCAGCCCCTGCTGGGATTCATTATGTTCAATGACCAGATTTTTCACCGTCTCCAATGCGTATTCTGCCGTTACATCTGTCAGCGTGACTATTGAGATGCCCTCTATCTTAAACATCTGGGGCGGAATAAGTTTGGCCAGCACCTTTAATGTATTTCTTTCATCCTTGATATAATCCTTAACATCCTTTAAATTATATTCAGGGAGCTTAACGCTTGTTGTGATGTCAAGAAAACGGGTGTCTACATTTAACCGGTAGTATTTCAGTAAATGGGTATCCGGGTCTATAATGGAATGTATAATCAGCTGACTGCCTGTTAATGAAAAGTTATAAAACCGCTCCATTATGATGTTATAGAACGCAGACAAGAGGTTCTTTTCCATTTCCTTTTTAGAGGGTAGACTGAGGTCGGCCTTGAGGCTGCATTTTGAGGAATCCATCAAAACGCTGTAAAAAGCATCAGTACCGTAATGGAAGCATGGAGAAATGGGTGTACTTATTGCCCAATATTGTTGTTTCTCTTCGTTTATAATGGGCGACAAAGCGGTATAGATCAACTCAAAAAGCTCTGTATAGTGTCCTGCATTTTCAGGAAGAATGGGCTTTCTAAGTTCAGGGTATGCACTAAACTGGCCAAGTATATACTTATAAAAGTTAACCTTTACGGTTTTCTCGTCCTCGATCTTCCTTTCCACATATTCAATAAAAGGCCGCAAAGAGAGTTTGATATCAGCACCGACAAGGTGTTTTCCTGATTCATTTATACTCTTATTTAGATCTAGCGTTATTGCTTGCATTGATATGTTTTGTTAGGGAAGCCAGGCAGTTAGGTTTTCAAATTTACTACCTGTTTCGGTATAATCGGTAAAAACAGGGTAATTATTTCTTGGTAGCAGGCAAATACCTGAATTTTATGATATTACCATCGTTAATTTCATCTCCTTCATTAGATATATAAAGGCTCTGATCTTTATCGAAAGCAAGGCCCTCGGGTTGGTTAAATCTGGAGGAATTCAGGCGGTGTGCCTCTTTAATCTTCCAATTCGAATCAGCAACCAGTAAAACCTTATTGGCAGATGAAAGTATATACCATTCGTTGGTTTTAAGATTCCGGGTTAGGGCTGAAGGGTTCAGGCTCGATTTAAGCTTAGGATTAACAGCTTTGATCTGTTTCAGATCCAGCTTGAAATTACCAGCGGCAACCAGGCTGTCAATTCCAGGCGTATAATTAAGCACATAGCCGCTAAGCTGTTTCGTCTTTTTATCTTCAGTGCAACTTTTACATAAAATATAAAGCTTATTGGTCGCGGTATCCGCATATAAAGCCTCATACTCTCCTTTTGGGAGGAGATGTTTTCTTTCCCTGACCTGTTCTGATTCATTCTTAACGGCTTCAGCAAATGGGAAAGAATATAAGGTACCATTGCTTTTGAGCACAAAGACCATTTCGTTAAAGATGGCGAGGTCTTCGAAATCCCCCCTACGGGCAAATTTCATGTTATGTTGCTTTTTAACGTCCCATTTTTGGCTGAATAACTTACCGTCCTCATCCTGTATGCTATAAATGGTGTCACTATTATATTTATAGAAGGCAATACCAGATATCTCCAGTAAACTGGATGGCATATTAAATTTATCGGGTTTAGTAAAATCGTAACCTTTAGGGCTTGTGTAGGTATTACGCGGATTTTTACATGCACTTATTCCAAAAATACCTGGGAGAGCAGTGAAGTATAGGAAGTTCATGTAAAATCTTCTCATAAGCGAATCTGGTTTAAGTTTTGTTTTGCAAAAATAGATAAATTGACTCCTGAACATTATCATTCAGCTGTAAGTTAATGATTTTGATCAGTAATTCTTTCAATTCAGGGGAATAAATAGGAAAACAGACCTCTATTCTGCTGTAAATGTTACGGTTCATCCAGTCTGCGGAGCCCATAAAAACTTCCTGTGCCCCATTGTTCTCGAACACAAATATTCTGCCATGCTCCAGATAGCGATCGACAATTCTGGTTACACTGATGTTTTCGCTGAGACCTTTTCTACCTGGAATCAGGCAACATATCCCACGAATGATGAGCCTGATTTTTACGCCAGCCTGGGAGGCTTTATACAACTTAGTGATCAGCGTCCTTTCTTCCAGGTTATTTAACTTTATGGTAATACCACTGGGCCGGCCCTTTGTAGCATGATCAATTTCCCTTTCAATTAAGTCTAAAAATCCCTGTTGCAGATTAAACTGAGCTACGAGCAGGTGCTGAAAGTTAATCATATCATCTGCAGCCGGCGCTTTTTTACTTTTGCTTAGAAATCCAAATAAAGCTTCCAGTTCCTTCAACATCGGCTGATGGGCAGTCAGCAGCACCTGATCCGTATAAAACCTGGCGGTGCGCTCATTCAGGTTCCCGGTTGCCAGTAACCCAAGGTACTCGTCCTTTCCACTCAGGTGTCTTTTTACGAGGGCAACTTTTGCATGCACTTTCAGGTCTATGTTGCTGTAAACGATCTTTACACCCGCGCCCTTCATTTTTTTTGCCCACTTGATGTTATTCGCCTCGTCAAACCGGGCCTTTAGCTCGACCATCACCACCACTTTCTTCCCGTTCCTGGCCGCCGTCATCAGCGCGCTGACAATCCTGGAATCATCGGCTACACGATAAAGTGTGGTATATATTTCCGCCACATAGTGATCATTTGCTGCTTCATTAAAAAAACGAAGTACCGGATCGTAACTCTGGTATGGAACATTGATCAACAGATCTTTCTTTAAAATGAGCTCAAACAGGGTTTCTTTTTCACTGATCTGAATAGCTGCAATAGCCGGCCATTTAGGATAGCTGAATACAGGAGCGCTAAGCGGAAATCCGCTAAGGTCTTTCAAATTATGATAGGCACCACCTGCAACTATCGAGGCTTTTTGAAGGTTTAACGCATAAATAATGTAATACAGGCTTCTGAGTGGAATGCCAGGTTCGCACAAAACACGGGTCGCAAATCCGAAGTCACGTGTTTCGAGCTGACGCTCAAGCGAAGCAGCGATATCCTCGCCATACCCGTTTTCAATTTTAAGTGCTGCATCTCTGGTGATCTTCAGGTTAAACACCCCTTTTATCACATCCAGGGGAAACAGATAAGCAATATTGTGTTTAATGATGTCTTCCAAAAAGACAACATATTCATGGTTGTCATCCTTTAAGAGATAGAGGCGTCGGATGCTGTCAGATGGGATGTTGATCAGCTCTAATCGTTCCACTCCGGCTTGATTTTCCAGGATAACCAGCTGATACAACTTATTATTCTCTGCAAAAAAACCGGACAGATCATCATCTATGCAAACAGAATGAATATATGCGAGCACCTCTGTAAAAAAAACATGAGCAACCTGGGCTGATATATTTCCAGGAACAGGTTTATTGTAGATCCAGTAAATGTGATGCTTTGCCAGCTCAGGAACGATCTGCGCTGTGATAACAGTTCCGAATTTTTGTTGTTGTCTGTCAATCTCCGCTTTAGCCAGATCACAATTTCCGGCTTCGTCAGTTTCCTTCCCATGTTCATCTATAGCCATTAAGACCGGCATTCTAACCCGATAAAATTCATCCAGATTTGAAGAATATATGGACAGAAACCTAATACGTTCCAGCAAAGGAACGGTCAATTTATCTGCTTCTAAAAGGACACGTTCATTGAAACTTAGCCAGCTTAGATCCCTGTTAAAAAAAACAGTTTCTTCCATAGATCTTTACATGGTTACTATTGCCGAAGCGATAATGAAAGCCAGAACCGCAGCGACGATACCAAACATAAATACGTTATAAGCTACTCTTAACAAGCGGTATTTACGACCAAGTACAACGCCCTGGGCATATACATCTTTTATCAAACTGCCGTAAAGAAAATCGCGGTCGTCCATCATCTTGAGCATTCCGCCCTGATAATCCTTGAGGCTCATGCGGTAGAAATTTCCAAAGAAGAGCAGGTTCACCCGCTTTTCGTCAATATCTTCCGGTGTGAAGATGCCTTCCGGAATGGAGGGCCTGGTTGCCAGGATGGAAAAGACCATGGTAACGACGCAGATGATCAGTAAAAGCAAGGTAGGTATAATCAGATGTGGGTTATCTTCCAGCTTGCGCAAGAGTAAACTCAAAATAACCGACAGTATGATTGAATTGGTGGAGATCATGATATGTGCTTTGTTATCGGCCATATCGCTCAATCGCTGATGATTGGTTGAGGAGATTCTGAACATGGTTTCGACTCCCCTTTCAGGTTTATCACTCTTTTTATTTTTTTCTTTCTTTGAAACTACTGTGGTCCCGACGTCTGTTTGGGTGACTAGCTTATCTTCCATCTCGGCAAGGTTCTGTGCTTTTTTATTATTTAGTAAATTCCGGCAAAAATCTGTGTGATAATGATGCGCCTTGAAAAGTGCGATGGTTTTAGTCCTCCATACATTCTTATCAATTTCCCTATTACAAAATGCCTCGGCCTCTTTCCGCATCAGTTTATTTTTCTGTTTAAAGCTATCGCTGCCCAGGTGATAGAGATCTGCATCGCAAACAATTTCTTGCAGCAAGCCCACAGGGCTTTGAGGCATTTTTGTCGCCAGGATACAACCGCTGATCTGATCGATCACTCCGGGGTCAACTTCTTTCTCTTCTAAAAAGGCCCTTGCTATGCTTTCCCCCCTGGCTTCATGCTGACTATAATCGAACAAATAACCCATATCATGAAACCAGCTGCCAGCGACTACAATAAAAAAATCGCGATCAGACAACTGATAATGATTGGCTATTCTTACTGTATTTTCAACTACCTGTTCCGTATGGTGTAAGTTGTGATAAATAAAGCGCTCATCCTTGTGAGCTTGAAAAAGGCTTGCTACATGGGCACGAAGCTGATCTAATATTTGCCGGTACTGCATCTTTTTATATTGTTTCTTGAAAAGAACTCCCATGAGAAAACATGTTCGGTTCAATGCATAAATATGGGCTTTTAATTTTTATATTTTGAA
>CAMLDJ010000125.1 GCA_946478755.1 uncultured Pedobacter sp.
ACGATTGTATTGTCCCCAGAAGTACACGGATTCTTTTGCAGGATACCAGTTGCGTTTACCCACGCCTTGTAAAAAGGCGCTGATGCCAATATTATTCCAGCTTGCATGCAGGTTGATGCCATACTGGTAACGCGGTGTCGTGTTGCCAATCAATTCCAGGTCGCCATGATTATCTAAAGTCTGGTTACCTCTGTCAACTTTGCCGTCACCGTTCAAATCGGCAAATTTTAAATCGCCCGGCATGGAAATGCGGGTATTGGAGATGTTAAAGAAGTTTTGATTTGCATGGCTATCTATATCAGCCTGATCTTTGAATAATCCAAGAACCCTGAAGCCCCAGATATCACCCAGTTTTTGTCCTTCATAATACGTAGTGATTAAACCGGTCTCGTTATAGAATTTGGTAATGGTGGTTTCATTGTCCCAAAGCATGCCTTTGATTCCCCATCTGAATGGTTTCCCCCCAGCTGTAAACGAGTCTGACCAACCCAGCGACAACTCCCATCCGTTAGTTTTCATGTCGGCATTGTTCCCTTTAGGCGAAGCAGAGCCCAATGCAGCTGGCAAATTTGGTCCTACCGTATACATGTCTGTCGTGTATTTTTGATAGTAGTCGAACACAAACTCCAGCCTGTTGTTAAAGGCGTTGAAATCTACACCAGCATTATAGGTAGTCGATTTTTCCCAGGTTAAGCCTGTGGGCACCAGGTTTGGCGCGAGGGTGTAACTTTGCTGAGAACCGTTAATCAACACCGAACTCTTACTGATATCCAGGGTAGAAAGATAAGAATACGGATTTACCAGACCGTTCCCCAGGCTTCCGATTGAGCCGCGGAGTTTAAACTGGTTTAGCCAGGTTGCATCTTTCAGGAAGTTTTCTTTAGAGATATTCCAGCCCAGGGAGGCAGATGGGAAAAAGCCCCACTGCTGATTGGTCGGGAATTTTGAAGTTCCATCATAACGTCCGCTCAGCTCCAGTAAATATTTACTTTTATAACTATAATTGGCGCGGAAAAACGTACCCAGAAAGCCCCACTCGTAACCTCCGCCTTCAGTGGTATAAAATGTTCCGTCCATCAGGGAGAAGCTGGGCAGTTCAGGATACAGTAAGCCACGGCGGTAAGTTTGCTGGGTTCTGTAAGTTTTGTCTTCAACGTTCCCACCAACCATTAGTTTCAAATAGTGGTCTGCACCAATTTTAGGAACAAAATCCAAAGTTAAATTGCTTGCAATATAGTCGGTATCGTATCTCCAGTTCTCCAGAGAATTGAAGGTATTACGGGTACCGGTTACAGTTGGACCGGTATTAAACTCATACTGGTTTTCTACACGGTCGCGCGTGGCCCTGGTCATGGAATAGGTAAAATCACCCCTTAAGGTCAAGACATCCGGCAGTATGCGTACATCTACATTGGTACGGTTGCGCAGCGTGTTTTCATTGTTCAGCTGATAAGAGGTCCCTTCAACAAAACCTGCCCATCCTATATATACAGCGGCTTCTGTCCAGGTGCCATCAGGATTTTTTTCCATCGTCATCGGATAAGCCTGCTGTTCAGCCTGTCTGGTGATCAGTTGCCTGTCGTACATCACCATAGGCTGATGGTACTTCTCTTTTGACACATCCAGGTTATTGCCTATAGTCAGCCAGGGTTTCACCTTCAGCTCGCCTTTGGCCCTGATGTTATACTGTCTGAGGTTTTCATCACCCGCGTTATAAATTCCATCCTGGTCGAACATCCGGCCTGATAGGTAAAAATTGGCTTTATCATTCCCTCCTGAAACATTTAAATTATGTTGCTGTGAAGCGTTGTGCTTTTTGTAAATGATCTTATCCCAGTCGGTATTTCCAAAATATTCATAAAGGCCGTTGGAATTCACCCGTACCCGGTCTAAGCTTGGGTCCGCCGCACGGCGTTGTAATTCTTCGTACCAGGGCCCGTTAAATTTGAAAACATTATTGATCCCATTCGGATCGACCCCTCTGGAGCCTCTGTACGATTCCAGAAAAGCGTTTGTCCAGGTTAATCCATCGGTTACCAGGTCAGGCACCGCAGTTCTTGAATTACTGGACATGCTGCCATTATAATTGATGCGCACATCGGCCTGAGCCGCTTTTTTGGTGGTAACGAGGATCACACCAAAAGCACCCCTTGCACCATATACAGCTGCCGAGGAGGCATCTTTCAATACAGAGATGGTCTCAATATCTGCCGGATTGATGGCATCCAGACTCCCTTCCGCCCCATCAATCAGGACCAGGGCGCTGCCGCCGGAACCGATACTGTTGGAAACGCCACGGATCACCGGAACCGCACCTCTTGTTGGTTTACCGTCGCTAGGCAAAATATTTACACCGGGCATCATCCCCTGTAGTGATTTTACCGCATTTGGCGTAACACGGCCTTCCAGGTCTTTGGCAGATACGGTTGATACCGCACCGGTAATGTTGGATTTTTTCTGCGAGCCGTAACCCACCACGACAACTTCATCCAGTTTTGAAGAAGAAACGGCCAGTGTCACTTTTAAGTTTGAGGTGTTGTTAATGACAAGGTTCTGGCTTTCAAAACCTGAATAACTGATGACCAACGTCTGGCCCACCTTTGCAGCTATCGAAAAACGTCCGTTACCATCTGCAACTGCACCAATATTGGTATTTAACACCCTTATTGTTGCACCCGGTAAGGGTTTGTTTTCTGCATCTACCACCTGACCGGAAATGGTCTGCTGCTGATATGCAGAAAAAACAGTGTTGTAATCAGCAGTTAAAGAAACAGCTGGGGCAGCATGAACATCCGCATTGAGGGCAAATGCGAGGATGGCCAGGCATAGTTTGTTCTTTTTACCCAGAAAAGTCCGGGTTTCCAAAGCGTACATTTTTTCAGGTCCAGGTGGGCGACTACTCCGTTTGGTCCTGATGCTAGTTAATACATTTAGCTTCATAATTGATTTAGTTATACTTGGTTGTCTAATCGTTTAAGTCCGTTTGACAAAAATTCTAAAGCCTTCTCATTATCCCTTATGATCCGGCCGTTTTGTTAAACTTTGTTAAATTTGGTTAAATTTGGTTAAATTTCTTCAAACAAACAATTATTTTTCATTTCTATTTGTTACAAATCATTAAAATGACAGATTTTAAATTTTTAACGTTGCACTCTGCACATTTGGCCCTGATACTGGCGTAAGTTTTGCTTCGCTTAGCTTATGAAGTCCTTCTCCATCCTTATCATATCAATTTTAGTCCTGTTTTTTTCTGTTTCCCTGAAAGCCCAAAGCAGTGGCGCCTGGTCTAAAGAAGAACTGAAAATGGCAAATACTGCAGGTAACGCCTATTATTTAACGGGAGAGGAAAAAGATATTGTGATCTATATGAACCTGGTACGAATGGACGGGGAACGCTTCTTTAACACATTTTTGCAGGATTTCATTGAGGAATACAATGAGAAAATGAAGCAGTACAGTAATTACGAGCGCTTAAGGATCAGCCGGAGTGACCGCTATTACCGCAGCCTGGAGAGAGACCTTAAAAATATAAAGCTCCTGCCGGTCTTCTGGCCTGATGAAGCGTTAAGCTGGGTAGCCAAACAACACGCAAAAGACCTGAACAGAAATAACTTTGCCGACCATCGATCGAGCGATGGCAGAATGCCAAAAGACAGGATCGGAAAAATATATCCGAAAAGATCAAGCGGCGAAAACCTTGCCTTTGGCTTTTCATCCGGACTGGGCAATGTCTGCATGCTGCTGCTGGACAAAGGCGTTCCGGATTTAGGGCACAGGAAGATGATTTTAAACACAACCTATCAGCTGAATACTGTCGGCGTAAGCATCCAGCCACACAAAACTTACCGGCACTGCGCGGTAATAGATTTCGTAGCATTGACAAAATAGCTATAAAATCCTTAAATTGGCGGCCTCAACTAACATCGATTGAAAAGAGAAAATACGATCACCGTAAACCTGTATCTGGCCCTGGCCTACCGTTTCCTAATATTATTGGTTCTTTATACCCTCTGTCGTCTAGGATTTTACGGTTTTAACCATAACCTGTTTCAACACATCAGCCTGTCAAAATACCTGTATATGTTATGGGGTGGGCTAAAATTTGACACTTCAGCTCTGATCTATATCAACGCCATATTTATTCTTTTACACGTCATTCCAATTCCATATAAGTACAATGAGGGCTATCAGCGCTTTTGCAAATGGCTTTTCATCGTTACGAACAGCATTGGACTGATGGCCAACTTTGCAGACTTTGCCTATTTTAAGTACACCCTTAAAAGAACAACGGCTACAGTCTTTAGCCAGTTTAGCCACGAGCAAAACAAATTTAAGCTGTTCGTAGATTTTCTACGCGACTACTGGTACCTTTTCCTCCTCTTTGCTGCTGTTGTCTTGTTGTTTATATGGCTTTATGAAAGGGTCCGCGTTAAAAAGGTAAGCCAATTTAAATGGCCCGCTTATGCTTTACAGACCGTATTGATGCTGGCCATAGCCCTGGTCTGCATTACAGGGGTGCGCGGCGGCTGGGGCTTTGGCACAAGACCGATCACCTTAAGCAATGCCGGCGAATTTGTGGACACCCCCGATCAGATGAGCCTGGTGCTGAACACCCCCTTTTGTATCTTCAGAACATTAAAAGCATCAAAGCTGAAGCCTGTAAATTACTACGACCAGCAAACACTCAATGCCATCTACAACCCCATCCATCAACCGGCAGATACGGCAGCTTTTAAAAAGCTGAACGTTGTGTTTCTGATCATAGAAAGCTTAGGAAAGGAACATGTGGGCAGCTTAAACAAGGACCTGATGGGTGGCAATTATAAGGGCTATACACCTTTTATTGATTCCCTGGTTTCACAAAGCTTTACCTTTACGCATACTTATGCCAATGGGCGAAAATCTATAGATGCCTTGCCATCCGTAATCTCAGGAATTCCTTCCATAAGGGAACCTTTTGTGCTTTCCATTTATTCGGGCAATAAAACCACGAGTATTGCAAAGCTTCTGGGTGATGAAGGTTATGAGACTGCATTTTTTCATGGGGCACCCAATGGATCAATGGGCTTTTCGTCTTATACCCATCTTGCGGGAATCAAACACTATTTTGGTCAGAATGAATATAAAAAAACCGGTGATTCTGATGGCACCTGGGGCATCTGGGACGACCCTTTTATGCAGTATATGGCCGTGACCATGAACACGTTGAAACAGCCTTTTTTCTCGGCTTTTTTCTCTTTATCCTCTCATCACCCCTTCCGATTGCCGGATGAATATGTAGGCAAATTTCCAAAAGGCCCGCTGCCGGTTCAGGAAGTGATCGGTTACACGGATATGGCCCTGCGTAATTTCTTTAAAACAGCATCGGCCATGCCATGGTATAAAAACACTTTATTTGTATTGTGTGCGGACCATGCAACCGTATCTTATTTTCCCGAATACCAGACCACACCTGGCTATTTTTCTATTCCTATTGTATTTTATTACCCTGGCGGCAAGCTAAAAGGAAAAACAGATAAAATTGTGCAGCAGATAGATATCATGCCAACCGTTTTAAACTATCTGAACTATAATAAACCTTATTTCGCCTTGGGATTTGATGCCTTTAATGATAAACAAGATAATTTTGCGGTAAACAATAACGACGGAACTTTCAGCTTTTACCAGGGCGACTATCTGCTGGTTAACGATGGAAAGATCAACCTGTCGCTGTATAATTTAAAGACCGACCGCTTAACTGCCCACAACCTACTGGAGAAAGAACCCCTGGTAGCCGAAAAAATGGAGAAATACCTGAAAGCCTTTATCCAGCAATACAATAACAGGATGATTGAGAATAAACTAACGGCTAAATAATTCCATGCGTAAATTTCTGTTAAAAATTATAGACTTCTTTTACAAACCGTTTTCGCGCTGGATATCACTGCATACCTTCAGGTATATCGCATCGGGGGGGACAACCGCTGCCAGTGGCATTGTCATTTACTATATTGTTTACAACTGGATCCTGGAACAGCAGGATGTACACCTGGACATGCCACCGCTACCGGGGCTGATCACTGCACCGATCGCCGCTTTTATTATTGAATCTGTGATCACTTTTTTTATTGGGTTTATGCTCAATAAATATTTGATTTTTACCAAATCAGATTTAAAGGGCAGAATTCAGCTGTTCCGTTACGGATCAGTGGTTGCGACCAACATCTTACTGAATTATGCCATGCTCAAAGTACTGGTGGAAGCCTTCGGTTTTTATCCTACCATATCCAAAATTATCATCACCACCATACTCGCTGTATTTAGTTATTTTTCCCAGAAGCATTTTAGCTTCAGGGTTAAAAAACATCCTTAACCAAATTTCATTCAAGCTTTATTACGTTACCTAATATTTGCGTAACTTTACCCCTCCGCTTATAATTTAAGCGCCATAAACGGGGAAATATACAATGAGCGATTTTAATGACTTCAATAATCCGCAGGTGGCCAAACTGCCAAAGCATTTAAGACAATTTATTGTTGAGCAGCACTATGAAAAATACACGCCGATAGACCAGGCAGTCTGGCGTTATGTGATGCGCCAGAATTATAGTTATTTAAAACATGTGGCTTTTTATCCTTACATCAAAGGGCTGCAGCGCGCAGGCTTAAGTATTGAGTACATTCCAGATCTGCAAACGATGAACGATAACCTGGGCAAAATAGGCTGGGGTGCAGTTACCGTGGATGGTTTTATCCCACCTGCAGCGTTTATGGAATACCAGGCATACCGTGTTCTGGTCATTGCGGCTGACATCCGCCAGATCAATCACATTGAATATACCCCCGCGCCAGATATCATTCATGAATCGGCCGGCCATGCACCGATCATTGCAGATACCGACTATAACAACTACCTGAGCTATTTTGGCTCGATAGGCGCAAAAGCCATGTTCTCTTCCAAAGATTTTGAGCTGTATGAGGCCATCCGTAACCTCTCCATTTTAAAGGAAGCAGCGGATGCCCCGGAAGAAGATATCGCCAGATCAGAAAAACACCTGCAGCAAATTTCTGAAAACATGGGTGAGCCCTCGGAAATGGCCTTGTTAAGCCGCCTGCACTGGTGGACTGTAGAGTACGGCCTGATCGGTACCCTTGAAGATCCAAAAATATATGGTGCGGGATTGCTTTCCTCCATTGGCGAAAGTTCGACCTGTATGCGTAAGGAAGTAGAAAAGTTATGGTACAACATCGATACCCTTAATTACAGTTACGACATTACCAAACCCCAGCCACAGTTATTTGTAACGGAAACTTTCCAGAACCTCATTGATGTGCTGGAAACCTTTGCAGATACTATGGCTTTTAGAAAAGGTGGTGCAGAAAGTGTGATAAAAGCGATTGAATGTAAGAACCCGGCCACAGCGGTGTACAGCTCAGGCTTGCAGGTAACCGGTGTGTTTACCGATATGGGCATCGACAGCAACGATGAACTTACCTTTATAAAAACTACCGGGCCCTCGGCATTGGCGATTGGCAATGAACAGCTGGAAGGCCATGGTAAATTTCATCACAGGGATGGATTCTCCTCACCGGTCGGCAAACTTAAAGACATCGCTAAACCTGTGGAGGATATGGATCTCCCCGAACTAGCTGATTGTGGAATATACCCTGATCACCTGGCGATCCTGGAATTTGAAAGCGGCATCACGGTAAAGGGCCTGGTAAAAGTCATTCACCGGCTTAAAGACAAGACCCTGCTCATCACTTTCGAAGACTGTACCGTTAAAGAAAGCAATGGAAATGTGCTTTTCCAACCGGAATGGGGCGTGTATGACATGGCCATCGGTGAAAAGATTCTTTCCGTTTTTAACGGTGCTGCCGATAAAGATGCTTATGAAGAAATTACGCATATTAGCGATAAGGAGACGCATAAAGTGGTTTATGATGATCAAACAAGCAGACTGCATGCCATTTATAAAGCGGTGCGCCTGGTCCGGGAAAAGGGTACCGGATATGAACAGCTGCCCGGCTTATTTGAAACCTTAAAAACAGAATTCCGCTACGACTGGTTATCTTCCCTGGAGATCCTGGAGATATTATACCATAAACAGGTAAATCCCGAACTGGAAAAAGAGATCCGGATCTACCTGGAGCTTAAATCGGCAGGAGAGCCGGATCACAGCAAACTGATCAATGACGGTCTGCATGTGATACAAAACCCGGTTACGCAATTGATTAACGAAGAAGAAGAATATTAATGAATATTGTATTGACAGGTGCCAGCAGCGGAATTGGTTTTGAAGCGGCCTTAGAATTTACTTTAAACACGGACAACAAAGTTGTTTGTATTGCCAGATCTGCAGATAAACTGCGGAAGCTGCTGGAAATAGCCAGGGGCATCACGCCTGATTGCACGCTATTGCCGGTAGAATTTGACATTGTACATGACGACTATGCAGCCCTGGTACCTTTTCTTAAAGAAAAGCTGGGCACTGTAGATATCCTGATCAATAATGCGGGATCACTGATCAATAAACCTTTTATGGAAACCAGTGCCGATGACCTGGCGGGCATGTTCGAGAGCAATGTGCTGGGGCATTTTAACATGATCCAACATCTGCTTCCTTTAATGGGCAGCGGCAGCCACATTGTCAACATTGGCAGCATGGGCGGCTTTCAGGGCAGTATAAAATTTCCGGGACTTGCGGCCTACTCTGCAAGCAAATCGGCATTGCATACCTTAACCGAATGCCTGGCTGCTGAACTGCAGGAAACGGGGATTAAGATCAACTGCCTGGCACTTGGCTCTGCACAGACAGAAATGCTGGAACAGGCTTTCCCAGGCTACGAATCGCCGGTGCTTGCCTTCGAAATGGGCAAATACATTGCTGATTTTGCCCGCACCGGGCATAAGTTTTTTAACGGAAAAACTCTTCCCGTGGCTGTAACAACGCCATAATCATCAAGTTATCAACATCTTTAGGGTACAAGCATAATTTTAATATCTTTATGCCTTGTAAAATATGAAGAGAGTCCCTATTTTCTTTTGTTTTCTATTTTTGCTTGTGTTTACTTTTGCGGCCAGATCGCAAACAACTGTTCCTGTTCCATACCAGCAACTGGTAAATAAACTGATAGAACAGAGCCCTATGGGTAGCCCAAAAAAAATGGAATCCCCAAACCGCTTACTGGAATTTGCGAAGTCCATGCTGGGCATCAGGTACCGGACGGCTTCCAGCAGTCCCAGCAGAGGCTTCGATTGCTCTGGCTTTGTAAATTATGTGTTCAGTAATTTCGGATTTAAAGTACCCCGTTCATCAAGAGAATTTGCCGCCAGCGGCGAATCTAAAAAGCTTGAAGATGCAAAGATCGGCGATGTGATCTTATTTACCGGGACCAACAGCAGATTAAGAACCCCCGGACACGTTGGAATTATTTACTCTATAAATGGCGATGAGGTCAAATTTATTCATTCTTCATCAGGGAATGCCAAAGGTGTGACCATTTCAAGCTTAGAGGAGGGTTTTTACAAAAAGCGTTTTCTGAAAGTAGTGAGCATCTTATAGCAATACCAGCTTTAAAGCATCATTCACATTTCCTTTGCTTAACCATTGCCTGGCCAGTTCATGGAGCTCACGCTCACGGTTAGTCGCATCCCCTATGGTCGCATCGAATATTTCCTTTACTTCGCTGTCGTTCTTAATGGCGTCAATTTCTTCATCTGCAGGCAATTGCTCTATATTACCCAGCATGCCCAGGTCGTTTCCTGTCAGCACTTTTGAGTTCCGCACAGCTTTTGGCAAAGCATCCACCCCTATTCCCAGGGTAGTTAAAGGCTTGGCCACCTTGAACAAGTTTTCGGGTGTAACCCGACAATACCAGTCGCCCCCCAGCCTGGCCACCAGGTCGATTTTTGCCTGATCAATTTTTCCCTCCCCGTCTAAAATCTCTTCCCTGATATGGATCAGCTTTACTTCGGCCAGAATGAGGTTACCTGCCCCGGGCTTTTCGCCAAGATGAATGACCTCCCTTACCACGCATTCCATCTGTACCGGCGCTTCGGCCACCCTGGGTGGCCTGACCTGCAGGGAGGGCAACATCGTGAAGCCTGCTTTTTCAAACTCATTGATCCCCTTCGCATATTCTGTGCTGGCCAGACTGGTCTGCTGTACCATCGCATAGTTAACAATATTGATGACGCATTCCTTGACCTCCAGCACATTTTCCAAAGTATGCTTGGTGGTATTGTCGCGCACCCGTCTTGCCGGCGAAAAGATGCAGAGCGGAGGGTTGGTGCTGAACATATTAAAAAAGCTGAATGGGCTCAGGTTCACATTTCCGGCCTGATCAATGCTGGTTGCGAAACAAATCGGCCTGGGCGCAATGGCATACTGCATATAATTCTGCAGTTGCGCCGGACTGAGGTCCGCAGTATTTATCGTTAACATCGGCTATTTTTTTAATGCCAGAAGAGAAAACCGGCTATCCGCCTTGCGAATGGTATTACTTAAATGACCCAGACCGGTGATCTCCATTTCCACTACATCACCATCGTGTAACCATTGTGGTTTAAACTGAGGATCATTTAACAATCCTGTTCCGTTTAATTCAAGGAAGCAGCCGGTACCCACGGTACCTGAACCGATTACATCACCGGGTAAAATGTCGACCCCATAAGCAGAGCGCTCAATGATCTCTGCAAATGTCCAGTCCATATCGGCCATACTTCCCGCAGATACCTGTACACCATTAACCGTACAGGTCATTTTTAAATCGTAGGCGTTTCCGGTATGTCCGGGTTTAGCTGCAGTTTTGTAAGGGTCGAGTTCATCAGGAGTAACCAGCCATGGACCAATAACGGTAGAAAAATCTTTCCCTTTGGCCGGTCCAAGATTTAGAAGCATCTCCTCCATCTGAAGTGTCCGCGCACTCATATCATTCATGATCATATAGCCGGCTATATAATTATCCGCTTCTGCTGCCGTAATGTTCCGCCCTTTTTTACCGATAACTACAGCGACTTCCAGCTCAAAATCAAGCTTTTCAAAATGATCTGGCATACATTCGATCTCGCCAGGTCCCTGTATCGCATTGTGATTGGTGAAATAGAATATCGGGTACTGATCGAACTCGGGAATCATATCCACCTTACGGTTTCTGCGTGCAGCGGCAACATGCTGACGGAAGGCATAGCCATCCCGGCAGGAAGAAGGGTGAGGAACAGGGGCCAGTAATTCAAAGAAGGCTTCTTGTTTCGGCTGCATCTCTCCGGCTTTGATCTGTGCGTCTACTTTTTTAGCACGCTCCATCAATACTTCCCCTCCTTGTAAGAAGGCATTCATTTCGTCAGGTATTTGCTTATCGCAGGAATTCAGGTTATAAATGTGTCCGTCAACAAAAACACCAAGGTGCTCTCTGTCTTCTGTTTTATAGGATACCAGCTTCATATGTCAGTTATTTTGTTTTAAGTAGTTGCCCAAAGCTATATAAAATTAAACAAATGCCCACAATAATGCCGGAAGTTAAAGCAGGATAGCGGAAATGAGAAACCCTACGGCAATGGTAACGATTACGGTCGTTAAACCAGGCGGCATAAAGGAATGGTTGACCAGGAAGCGTCCAATTTTTGTGGTACCTGTCCTGTCAAAGCCCATAGCCGCTACCAAAGTGGGGTAACTTGGGATGACAAAGTCGCCGTTTACAGCAGGAAACATCGCGATAAGCGCCGGGGCTGGAATCCCTAAAGCGATTCCTAAGGGCATAAGTGCGCGTACCGTGGCCGCCTGGCTAAACAGCAGGATAGACATCACAAACAGGGCAACGGCAAAAGTCCAGGGATGATCGGTTACAAATGCACTTAAGTGCGTTTCGAAGAAGGGCATATGTGCCTGCAAATAGGTGTCGCTCATCCATGCAACGCCAAATATACAGACGACGGCTTCGCCCCCGGATCTGAAAATACTGGATTGGGATACTTTGGAAGCAGGGATCTGAGCCACAAAAATAATGGCGGCTGCAGCACCTAGCATCAGCAGTTCGATCATCTCGACCATGCGCATCGGCTGCATTTTGCCATCAGTAAGAAAAGATGGACGAAGTGCGGGCATCGATGCAAACAGCACCACACTCAATACTGCAAGCAGGAATACATAGACCGACCTTTTGGCTGCGCCACTGAAGACTTTTTCGGCCGACTGATCCTCCGGATCACCGTCCAGCAGCTTTACAAAGTCCGGGTCCTTCAGGCGCTCGAGGAATTCAACATCTTTCATGAGGTCGCTGCCTTGCCGGCTGGCCACCAGAGCACCTGCAAGAACCCCGATAATGGTTGCAGGGATAGCCACAATTAAAATATCCGTCAGCTCAAAACCCTTAGGCGCCAGCAGTGCTGTTAGCGCTACTGTTGCCGCAGAGATGGGGCTGGCGGTAATGGCCATATGTGCGGCGATCACAGAAATACTCAGCGGGCGCTCCGGCCTCACCCTTTTCCGGGTCGCCACCTCTGCAATAATCGGAAGTAAGGAATAAATGATGTGGGCCGTGCCCGCTACCAACGTAAAGGTATAAGTGACCAGTGGTCCCAGCCAGGTGATGTGATTGGGGTTTCTGCGTAGTATTTTCTCTGCAATGCTAACCATATAATCCATTCCACCGGCAGCCTGTAAGGCAGCAGCAGCGGTGATCACGGATAGAATGATGAGCATCACATCTATCGGTGGCGTTGTTGGCCTTAAGCCAAACCCCAGCGCAAATATCAGTAACCCGACTGCCCCCATTACACCCAAACCGATCCCTCTCATTCTCGCACCCACCAAAATTAGCAGTATCAGTACCACCAGCTGTATCCAGATCATTATTTTATCTATTTATATTTAACTGTTATTTTTGCAGGCACTAAATATAAAAAAATAATTTACCCTGTGGCATGAATTTATGCTTTAAATTAATTCTTCTGCGTGCCGTTTTTGCAATTTTATTGAGGGACGAAGCACAGTTTTAGAGAACTAAGTTTTTGCGCTGAAATAAATATCTGCTTTATTATTTTGGTTATTACTGGATTAAATACTTAATTTAGCGGAAGAAATGAAAGTGATAAAAAGCAGTTTCACCAATCAAAATCAAGTTGCCACGCAAGCCCTGGCAGATTTTAGGTATGCTATGCTCTCAAAACTCATTTTTGCGCAATATTCCATTTAGCATTCCTCTTTTAATGCCTTAAATAAAACGTTTTCAACGTTTTATCGTTATTACCTTATTATTATTCTAACCAATTAACTGAATGCTGTTATGCCTGTCTATCATACATTAGGGTCTATCCCTCCCAAACGTCATACGGTTTTCCGTAAACCCGATGGAAAGCTATACGCTGAAGAGCTCGTATCAACAGAAGGTTTTTCGAGCTTATACTCTCTTGTTTACCACTGCCACCCCCCTACGATGGTAAAATCGCTGGGAGAGCCCTACTCTGTGGAACCTAAAATAGCAAGGGAAAAACACTTAAGACATACCAGTCTGATCGGGTTTAATATTAAACCGGAAGACGACTATCTGAAAAGCCGTAAACCAGTACTTGTAAACAGCGACTTACACATCTCCCTGGCTGCGCCCACAACATCTATGACCGACTATTTTTATAAGAATAGTCAGGCGGATGAGGTTATCTTTATCCACGAGGGCAGCGGAACATTGAAAACCGGATTCGGAAAGATCAATTTCAAATATGGAGATTACCTGGTCATTCCGCGTGGCACCATTTACCAGATGGAATTTGAGGGGGAAAAGAACAGACTATTCATTGTAGAAAGTTTTAGCCCGATCCGCACACCTAAACGTTACAGGAATGCATTCGGACAACTGGAGGAACATGCACCATTTTGCGAAAGGGACATCAGACGCCCACAAGACCTGGAAACAATTGATGAATACGGCGATTTTAAAGTGCTGATCAAGAAACAGGGCATCATGTATCCCTATATCTATGCTACGCATCCTTTTGACTTTGTAGGCTGGGACGGCTTTCATTATCCATGGGCATTTTCCATACACGATTTCGAACCCATCACCGGCAGATTGCACCAGCCGCCTCCGGTGCACCAGACTTTCGAAGGTCATAATTTTGTGATCTGCTCATTTGTTCCCCGTAAATATGATTATCACCCGCTGTCTATTCCTGCACCTTATAACCATAGCAATGTAGATAGTGATGAGGTATTGTATTATGTGGATGGCGACTTTATGAGCAGGAAGAGCGTGGTGAAGGGCCAGATCACCTTACATCCGGGCGGGATACCACATGGGCCACATCCGGGTACTGTGGAGAAATCAATAGGGAAAGAGAGTACGGAAGAATTGGCAGTGATGATTGATCCTTTCCGCCCCTTGATGCTGACAGAAGATGCGGTTGATATTGAGGATGAAAGTTATCATCAGAGTTGGCAGGAGAATATCGAATAAAGGGAAAAAATACAGATGCTGTTCGCCTCGGCAAAATCCTGAAGGGGATTTTGGATGTCGGCTCACAGCACTGAATTTTTTCGACAGCAGGGCGGACAAGCGAGGTGGATAAGCGAGGTGGATTAGGAACGTCGATAACCCAAAGACTGTAGATATAAGAAGGGCGCAGAAGATAGATAGAAAAGCAGGGGGGCGGACGCG
>CAMLDJ010000126.1 GCA_946478755.1 uncultured Pedobacter sp.
ATGGAAAGGTCATTTCTCAAGATCAGCTTTGGTGAAGGGTTATAAGTAAAGTTCATCCCTCCACTATACCGGTCCCTGGTGGCTCCTTTCATTACACCTGGCTGGGTCTGATACCTGACGTCAATGCCATAGCGGAAGTTCTCATCTCCACCCTGTGCATTCAGCGAGTGCTTTTGGGCATAGCTGTTGCGCAACGGCTGCGAAAGCCAATAGGTATTTATACCGCTCGCTACATTCCTTAACCTGAAGAACAGCTGTGCGTCTAATACTTCCTGTTGTTCATCACCGTTTGAAGCATTGCTCCGGTCATACATTCCAGCCATTTGCTCATAGGCTATTTTATCTTTCGCATTCAGGACCTGGTAACCGGAAAGATCGGGTCCGGAAAAAGTCAGCTCGTAATTATAACCCAGCTGCAGCTTACCGGCGACAGGAGCTTTTGTGGTGATGACCATCACACCGTTAGCAGCTCTTGAACCATATACAGCTGTTGCCGCCGCATCTTTGAGGAGTGTGATGGATAGAATACGGTTGATGTCAAGGTCCATCACTTTTTGCAGGGAAACCTCGAAACCATCTAATATAAAAGCAGGGAGGTTGAAAGAACTGCTCAGGTTATTCCGGTCTAACACATCGTCTTTATTGCCAGGGATACCAGGCAATGCGGTAGCGCCACGGACATTGATCCTTGGCAAGGCATTCGGATCCGACCCGGCAAGGTTGTTATCGAGCAACCTGAACGAAGGATCAAAAGACTGAATTGCCTTTAGCACGTTCTGCGGATTGGTCCTTTTCAGGTCCTCACCTTGTATCACAATGGCATTTCCGGTATAGCTTTCCTTCTTAATGGTCTGGTAACCCGTAACCACAACATCACTCATCAGGTTTACCTGATCTTCCATGCTAACCGTGATAAACTTGCTATCGCCAACTTTTACTTCCTTCTCCTTAAATCCGATATATGTAAACACCAGGATATCCCCCGGCTGCGCGTCGATCTTAAATTCGCCCTTGTTGTTGGTCTGTGCCCGTACGTTTCTATTGCCTTTTATGGTAATGTTAACCCCGGGGATGCCAGTCTGGCTCTGCGGATCAATTACTTTACCGGTGATGTCGATCCGGTAATTGGCAGTTCCCATGTTCTCAGCAGGTTTATTTCTGATCACGATGGTCTTATTAACAATGTTAAAAGTCAGATTCTGATCCGTAAGACAGGCCTTAAGGGCCTCTTCCAGGGGAACGTTCTTCAAATCCACATTGAGTGTTTGCTTGTTGAGGTCAACCTTACCACTATAAAAAAACAGATATCCGGTCTGTTTTTTAATGTCCTTAAAAACGGTTTCGAGTGTGGTGTTTTTCCTGGAAACCGTCACACTCTGAGAATAGCTAGCGGCAGACAAATGCATGGTGCCGATCAGTAATAAAATAGCAGTTAATTTCATCACTATTAGGAATTTGTACTTTACCCACCGCATAGAAAATACGGGGTTGTAAAGAAAAGTTAATTTCATACTTTTGGAATAGAATTAAGTGAATAAATAGCAACCCGGTCTCAACAGCTGGCTGCTGACTTTTTTTTAGCCGGAAGTGGTGAGATACTTCCGGTTTTTTAGTCAATATCTTTTTTTTCGGTCTAGTGTAGCATTTTGATCATCAGTTGTGGTTTTGTTGGTTAAAGATTAGTTAGTTGATTTATTTAGTGTTGTTGTATTATTTAGCATTGCTTACAGAAGAAGGCCGCTGGTTATAGGACACCTTAACAGTTTTGCCGTTGAGTTCAAACTGAACGTTATTGAGTTCAAGTATTTTGAAAACTTCTGATAACTTGCTGTTCCTGGAGATCTCTCCAAAGTATTTTTCGTCATTTAGCGGGCCGTCATACACAACATCAACGTCATACCACCTGGAAACCTGTCGCATTACAGACTTCAGATCGTCATTTTCGAAGGAGAAGACACCATTGATCCAGGCAGTTTCTTTAGTAATATTTACATTACGTTTAACCGTGGGATTCAAAGTTATTCTGTTCATAACCACTTGCTCTCCGGGTTCAATCAAGGCAGATTCTTTAGTAGAAGAGACCTTGACCGCACCTTCAAGCAGTGTGGTCCTTATGGTTTGTTCGTCCGCATAAGCATTGACATTAAAATGCGTACCAAGTACCTCTACAGTCTGCAGACCAGAAATTACCTTAAAAGGCTTTTGTTTGTTGCGGGCGACTTCAAAGTAAGCCTCTCCGTTTAACTCAACCCGGCGATCGTTATTTTTAAAAGATGATGGGAAGCTTAAAGACGAAGCGGAATTGAGCATCACCCGGGTGCCATCGGAGAGGATGACCGTATATTGCCCGCCCTTTGGCGTAGCGATTGTATTGGTTGTATTTTCAGTTGATTTTCCCTCATCGTCAATCATAGTATAGATCAGCTCCCCCTCCTCAGATTTGCTGACGCTGATCCCGGATTGTTTAGAGATTTCTCCTTTGGCAACGTCATTCAGCACAATTTTCTTACCATTGGCAAGCGTAAGAATGGCCTTGTCACTTCCGGGTGCAACATCAGTAGCCATTGCAATGTCGTCAGGCTGTTGCCTATCTCCGGTAGTGTAAAGATATAGCCCCGTACCAAGCGCCATAAGGACAATCGCAGCTGCGGCAACCCGCGGCCACATGCTAAAGCGTTTAGCTGCTGGCTTTATGGGCAAACCAGACCTTTCGAGTGTATTGATCCAGATTTCATCCTTCAAATGCAGAAAGTTGTTCCCCTCATCCGGCGACTCTTGCTTCCTGGATTCCTCCAGATACCAATTCTCTATCCAGGCCTTTTCTTCAGCAGTTGCCAATTCCTGATTATACCTTTCTATGAGTTCCCTTGCCTGATCTCTGTTCATTATTCCTATATATAAAAGAGCGGTTTAATAAAAGAACAGTTGAAGTTACCCCTGGGGGTAGGTGATGTAAAAATAAATTTAAAAAGAGTCCCTGATCATCAGGAAATGGAAACTAACGCAGAAAAAACAAGACAAAAACGCCCGCCCCAATCATAGAAATTCTGTTCTTTATAATTTTCAAGGCATTCTGAACCTGCTTTTTTACCGTTTGATCGGAAAGATTTAATCTCGCTGCAATTTCCTTATGAGAAAGGTTGTCTTTTCGGCTCAATTCAAAGATTTCCCGCATTTTTGGCGGCAGATTTCTAATTTCCGCTTCAACAATTTCGAGGATCTGTTTTTCGTCAAATAAAGAGGCTTCATTGGTTGATTCCGTAACAAAACTGGCAATAGCGCTTAAATAATCATTTCGGACCTTATCCTGAGCAATTAAATTCAATACTTTGTTCCTTGCAGAAATATAGAGGTGACCTGAGAGCTTAATATTTACGTTGAGCGTTGATGATTTTAGCCAAAGGGTACTGAATACATCCTGAACTATGTCCTTTGAACTGTCCTCATCCTTCAACATCCTGTAGGTATGGTGATACATTTCTGCCCAGTAACGATTGTATATTTCAGTAAATGCCAGCTGGTCGCCCTGTTTTAATAAAACGGTCAGTTCCTCGTCCCTGAAATCCCTGTAAACTGGCATGGCTTAGCTGATCTGATTAGATCTGAACGAAAATAGGCTTTTTAATCGGAAATATAAAAGCGTGCCACACACCTATTTACAATCTTCTTCATATTTTACATAAATTCGCAAACTGAAATAAAAAAACTGATATGACTTATCCTGAAAAACTTACCCAAATACGCAATCAAATGAGGGTTGACGGTGTAGATGCTTACATTATTCCATCGGCCGACCCGCATATTAGTGAATATTTACCTAACCATTATAAGTGCATCCCTTTCGTATCTGGCTTTAGGGGCTCAGCAGGAACATTGGTCATTACTCATGATCATGCTGGTCTGTGGACTGATTTCAGGTATTTTGAACAGGCTGAAGAGGAATTAAAGGGTACTGGCTTTGAGCTTATGAAGCAAAAGATCCAGCACGCTCCGGAATATATTCAATGGTTAACGGAAAAACTCTACAAAGGTGCCGTGGTTGCCGCAGATGACAAATTGGTATCTGTCTTGCTAGGTGATCTGCTGACACAGAAATTTTCGGTTAAGGGAATTAGCCTGAGCAGCAAAGATTATTTAGACCCTTTATGGGAAAACAGGCCCGGACTGCCTGCTGAAAAAGCATTTTTAATTGAAGATCAACATATTGGTCAGTCTGTAAAATCGAAACTGGAACAGGTAAGAGCGGTTTTGCAGCAGCAAGACGCAAGCCACCACCTGATCTCTTCCCTGGATGATCTGGCCTGGCTGTTCAATATCCGCGGCAAGGACGTAAGTTATAACCCTGTGGTTTTGAGTTTCGCCCTGATCAGCCTGGATGGAGCAACGCTATTTGTAGATACAAGTAAGCTCACAGCCGAAGAAAAAGGAACCCTATTGGAAAGTGGTGTAGAAATACAGCCGTATGAGGCCATCGAAGAGGCCCTGTTGAGCATTCCGCTTAACAGTTCGATCCTCATAGATCCAAAACGCAATTGCTTTGCTTTCTATAAACTGATTCCTGAATCGGTCACCATTATTAAAGACACTAACCCTACCACTAACTTAAAAGCTATTAAAAATGAGACGGAGCTTTCCAATACGCGTAAAGCAATGCTCAGGGACGGTGTAGCCATCACTCGTTTCCTGAAATGGCTTTCAGAAAACACAGGAAAAACAGCCATCACTGAACTGTCTGCTGCTGCTGAATTGCGCAGATTCAGGCAAGAACAAGAAGGTTTTGTGGGCGATAGTTTCAATACCATCAGTGCTTATAAAGCACATGGTGCACTGCCACATTACGGAGCATCTGAAGAAAGTAATGCTGATGTGAAGGAAGAAGGTTTATTTCTGGTAGATTCCGGGGGCCAGTATTTCTATGGCACAACAGACATCACACGTACCATTCCAATGGGCAACCATACAGAAGAAGAATGTATCGATTATACCCTGGTTTTAAAAGGCATGATAGATGGTTGTAAAGTGCGTTTTCCTAAGGGCACCTGTGGTTATCAGATCGATGCGATTACCAGGAAACCTTTGTGGGATTATGCCATTAATTATGGACACGGGACCGGTCATGGTGTTGGTTACTTTTTGAACGTTCATGAAGGACCGCAGGTTATTAATCCGACGGCCAATCCGGTAGCTATTGAACCGGGCATGATCACTTCCATAGAACCGGGAATTTATCGTCCGGGTAAACACGGCATCCGGATCGAAAATCTGGTCAATGCCATCACAGACATCAGCAACGATTTTAATGAATTCTATGCTTTTGAGTGCCTGACCATTGCCCCTATCAGCACTAAAATTGTTAAAAAAGAACTGCTGGAAAAAGCGCAGCTTGATTGGCTAAACAACTATAATCAGCTGGTATTCGAAAAATTAAGCCCCTTATTGACTGCTGAAGAAGCCGCATGGTTAAAAGAAGAAACGAAAACGATATAAATCAATACGTACCTAAAACTTAGATATAACCTTTAGGTATCCACATGCTCTTAGTGCACCTTGCCTGGTGAACATTACAAAAAAAGCGGGTATGCTGTGAAAAGGCATAGGAACTTTTGCATTCTTTTGATTTAAAAAGAATGCAAAAGATTCCAGCTTTGGAATAGCATACCCGCTTTTTTTAGAAGATATTAAAGCATTAAGCAGGACTAACAGATCTGTCCAGATGCACATATCCCCCATCCACATAGACCAGCTGTCCCGTAGTGTGGCTCGAAGCGTCAGACAATAAAAACACGGTCGCATTGGCAATCTCTTCGGCAGTCGTCATTCTCTGTCCAAGAGGGATCTTAGCCTTTATGGCCGCCAGCTTCTCTTCCGCATTTGGAATCGAGCTGATCCAGGTCTGGTATAATGGCGTATAACACTCTGCAACAATAACAGCATTCACCCTGATGCCATAAGGCAACAGCTCAACCGCCCATTCACGGGTTAGTGCATTTCTTGCACCATTTGATGCTGCGTAAGCGGAAGTCCCCCCCTGGCCCGTGTCCGCTACCTTTGAGCCGATGTTAACGATCGAACCATTTGAAGCCTTGAGTGCCGGCAGCGCGTGATGTGCCATCAGGTAATAATGAATCACATTTTTATGCAGGCTCTCGACAAACTTCTCGTAATTCCCGCTTTCCAGTCCCACGCCGTCATTTACTCCTGCATTATTTACAAGGCCATCAATCCTGCCAAATTTCTCCAGCACAAGATCAACGGCTTTCGCCACATCGGCAGGTTTGGTCAGCTCTGCAGCCACCTGGAATACCTGGCCACCCTTTGTAATGATATCATTGGCCAGCTTCAGGTTATCCTGTTCATTTCTTCCGATAATTACCGGAATAGCCCCTTCTTTTGCCAGTACCCTTACAATACCTTCTCCAATACCCTTCGCACCGCCGGTAACCATGACCACTTTATCTTTCAATTGCAAATCCATTGCTTGTTCGCTTTATAAATTATAAAATTTTGTTGCATTACCTCCCCAGAACATAGCCTGCTCATTTGCGGACAGCTTCGAGGTATATCCCTCCATTAAATCCAGTACCTCCTGATAGGAGGCTGCGAGGAGACAAACCGGCCAATCAGATCCATACATCAGTCTGTCTATTCCAAAGGCTTCAAACACGACATCCAGATAAGGATTAAAATCCTCAGGCTTCCATTTTTTATGATCCGCCTCAGTAACCATTCCCGACACTTTACAAAAGACATTTCCACATCTGGCAAGGGCTATGATATCCCTTTTCCACGCTTCGACCCCACCATTTTTGATGTCAGGCTTTGCAATGTGATCAAGCACAAAAGGCTGATCCGGGAATCGGGCAGCAAACTCCGCTGCGTATTTTAGCTGATCTGGAAAGATCAGAATGTCATAAGTGTAACCGAACTTTTTCAACTTACTGATGCCATTCAAAAATTCAGGTTTCAGCATCAACGCCCGATCAGACTCACCTTGCAGGATATGCCTGAAGCCCTTCAGTTTTCCGTAGGCAGACAACGCTGAAAGCTGATCCTCAATATCTTGCGCCCGAAGGTCGATCCAGCCCACAATACCTTTAACAAAGGTATGATCTTCCCCATTTTTGAGCTGAAAAAGATTCTCGGCGGCCGACTGGTCTGACTGGACCACAACACAGCCATCAAAATGATTTTGCTGAAGCTCCGGCAACAATTGTGATGGCATGAAATCAGCCCTCAGCACCGCCATATCCTCAGTGATCCAGCTGTCCCTTACCTCATCATAGATCCAGAAATGTTGATGTGCATCAATTTTTAACATACTTCCTTACCTGCTGTTTAGAAGTGCCCAGGCCGTCAATCCCAAGTTCAACAACATCCCCGTCTTTAAGGTATACGGGTGGGTTAAAGCCTAAACCAACACCAGCCGGTGTGCCTGTTGAGATCACGTCGCCTGGTAGTAATGTCATAAACTGGCTCACATAAGAAACCACAAAAGGCACGTTAAATATAAAATTAGAAGTATTGCCATCCTGCATTTTCTCGCCATTTACGGTAAGCCACAGACGAAGGTTATCCACATCTGCAATTTCGTTCTTTGTAGCCAGAAATGGGCCAAGCGGGGCGAAAGTATCACAGCCCTTTCCTTTATCCCAGGTTCCGTTTCTTTCGATCTGAAATTCACGTTCGGATACGTCGTTATGCAAAACATATCCCGCCACGTAATCCAGCGCATCCGCTTCCTCTACATAAGATGCTTTCTTGCCAATCACTACTGCAAGTTCTACTTCCCAATCTGTTTTAACGGAGTTCTTAGGAATCACGATATCGTCAAACGGGCCTACCATTGCTGTCGATGATTTCATAAAAATCACTGGTTCAGGCGGAATAGCCGCACCTGTTTCTCTGGCATGATCAGCATAGTTAAGTCCGATACAAACTATTTTTGAAGGACGGGCTACCGGAGATCCTAACCTTGTGCCGGCAGGGATAACGGTTAAATCACCTTCATTTGCCTTAACAAATTCTTCCAGTCTTTCTAAACCGTTCCCATTAAAAAACTGTTCATTATAATCCTCCCCAAAGGCTGAGGTATCATACCAGGTATCATTTAGTATTATCCCGGTTTTTTCCTGATCGGCATTGCCCCATCTGATTAGTTTCATCTCAATAAATTTTTGTTTCTATTTAATTTTCAATTCAATAACGGTATCAATGTCATCTATTGTCACACCATCTAAGTATATGGTAGTTTGATCTGTTCTTTGCCTGAATTTTAATTTATGGCCATCCTTCATTAATGCTGCCGTTACAACCTTCTGCTTTAACCCTGGTAAAACAATAGAAGCCCCGGCAATCTTGCCGATAATATGTGCATATAAAATATGATCTTTTGCAGTGACCACACCCCAATCCTGCACATCAATAACGTTTCCGCGTGTTCCATACACACTGGCGCCGTATTGTTTCATCCAGTCTCCGATCTTAGCCAGCGTATCTATATTTTCCGGTTGAATTATTCCATTTGGCATCGGGCCGACATTCAATAAAAAGTTGGCGTTCCTCCCGGCATCGTTTACCAGATAGTGGATCAATTGCTTGACCGATTTATATTTTCTATCCGTCATGTTAAAACCCCATGAATTGTTCATGGTCTCACAGGTTTCCAGCGGAAGCTGCGAAATGCTGGCACCGCCAAAACCCGAGGTATTCAGCCCAGGAAGATCCTTCTCGAACATCTGGAAATCTTCGCCTTCGATAGGGGATAAGTGGTGATTATTACCGATCAGGCATTGTGGCTGCAGTTTGTGTATCAGACTATAAATCTCATCGTAATGCCAGTCTACCTTTGCTTTTAAAGTTTTATCTTTATCGTCATCCAGCTGGTCCCAGTGTCCATCAAACCAGATCCCTCCTATCTCACCATAATTGCTCAGCAATTCTGTTAACTGCGCCTTCATAAAAGTGACATAATCGTTCCAGTTCCCTTTTTCCGTTCGCCCCGTTCCTTTTCCGGTCTTTCCTGTAGCATACTGGTAATCCGTGCGTGACCAGTCCAGCAATGAATAGTATAAAAACAACTTGATCCCTTCCTTATGGCATTCCTTTGCCAGCTCTGCCAGGATATCCTGTCCATAAGGTGTTTCGGTTATCTTCCAGTCCGACTGCCTGGTATCCCAGTTGCTGAAACCGTCATGATGCCGGGTAACGAAGGTAATGTACTTCATGCCGGCACTTTTGGCTGCATTCACCCATTTTTTTGCATCAAAGGCAGTGGGATTAAAGATTCCTTTTAACCGCTTGTAATCATCTACCTTTATATTCTTGTTGTTCATTACCCATTCGCCATCGCTAAGAACGCTAAAAGCTCCCCAATGGATGAAGAGTCCGAATTTCATGTCCTGAAAATCTTTCCTTGCGGCAAGGTTTTCCGGACCGGGTGTATAATGCTGTGCACTTAAACCAAATGCACTGCTAAACAAAATGGATAAAGCAAGGAAGAGCTGTTTCATATGGTACGAGGTTAGTTATTTAACTTTATAAAGCCGCCATCCAAAGGATAATCATTTCCGGTTACAAAGCCTGATTCATCGGCACATAAATAAAGTGCCAGTGACGCCACTTCTTCCGGTTTCCCCATACGGCCTATTGGCTGGCTCTTTGATAATTTTTCAAAGATTTCCGCTTCCTGTCCGGCATAATTTTTAGCAATAAAACCGTCTACAAAAGGGGTATGTACCCTGGCTGGAGAAATGCTGTTGCACCTAATCCCATCAGCCATATAATCTTTGGCTACTGACATGGTCATGGCAAAAATGGCACCTTTACTCATGGAGTAGGCAAAACGGTCTGACAGGCCAACTACAGCACCAATTGAGGCCATGTTTAGCACCACGCCCGAGCCTCTCCGCTTCATTGCCGGAATAGCTGCATAAAGGCAGTTGTAAGCCCCTTTAACATTTACATCGAAGACTTTGACGAAATCCGCTTCACTGGTATTATCTGCCCTTCCAATATGGGCGATACCTGCATTATTCACCAGAATATCAATGTCACCGATCTCCTTAAATACGCCAACAACGGCGGACTGGTTACTTACATCACATCCATACACACTGGCCATTCCGCCATCGGCCTGAATTTCATTTACGGTTTGCAAACCTGCATCCGCATTTAACTCGATAATGTGGACATGCGCACCCTGTCTGGCGAAAAGCACTGATATTGCTTTTCCAATTCCGCTGCCACCTCCTGTAATAATCGCTGATTTTCCTTTTAAACTAAACATTTTTAATAATTATAATGAAACTCCTCTTTTCCATGGGATAAAATCATCCTGGTTCAATTGCACCGCTTTGGGAATTACCTCTCCACTTGCCGCTTTAATGCAATAGTCCAGAATTTCGGTCCCCATTTCCTCAATGGTCTTCTCCCCACGAATGATACCGCCTGTATCTATGTCAATGATATCGCCCATTCGCGTAGCCAGTGCGGTATTAGTCGCAACCTTGATCACCGGACAAACGGGATTTCCTGTAGGGGTGCCCAGGCCAGTGGTAAACAAGATCAGGGTAGCGCCACTAGCAGCCTTTCCGGTTGTAGCCTCCACATCATTTCCCGGTGTACAAACTAAACTCAATCCCGGCTTTGTTACAGGCTCCGTATAATCGAGTACATCTACTACTGGTGAGGTACCTGCCTTTTTTGCTGCACCTGTGCTTTTTATCGCATCGGTGATTAAACCATCCTTTATATTACCCGGTGATGGGTTCATATGAAATCCCGAACCTACAGCATGTGCCTGTGCATCATACTCCTGCATCAGTCGGATAAATTTCTCTGCTGTCGGCTCATTCATACACCGGTCAATTATATTCTGCTCAGCACCACACAGTTCCGGAAACTCGGCAAGTAAAACTTTAGCTCCTAAAGCTACTAATAAATCTGACGTATATCCAACCGCAGGATTGGCAGATATTCCGCTAAACCCATCACTTCCTCCACATTTGACCCCAACACATAATTTACTTAGCGGGGCAGGCTTTCTTTCAACTTTATTAACTTTGGTTAGTCCCGCAAACGTTTTCTGGATTGCCTCTTTAATCAGCCACTCTTCGCTCTGGCTTTGCTGTTGTTCGAATATTAAAACTGGTTTATCAAAGGAAGGGTTTCTCGTTTTAACATCATCCAGTAAATTTTGTGTCTGCAGGTGCTGACAGCCTAAGCTCAATACCGTTATTCCGGCAACATTGGGATGATCTGCATACGCAGCCAGAAGCTGGCTTAACAATGCCGAATCCTGTCTGGTTCCACCACAGCCACCCTGGTGATTTAGAAACTTAATTCCATCTACATTTTTAAATACCCTCTTTTTAAGCGGTTCTACCGGAGCAAGTCCGTCCAGCTTAAAAGCGGCAATATCTTCTCCTGCCTGATAAGCCTCCAGTAATTGTTCTGTAAACTGTTTATATTTATCTGTTACCGTATATCCTAAAGTATTGTGCAAAGCTTCCCTGATCACATCGAGATTCCTGTTCTCACAAAAAACCGTAGGTACAAACAGCCAGTAGTTTGCGGTCCCCACTCTCCCATCTGTCCGGTGATATCCGTTAAAGGTCCTGTCTCTGAATTTTGAAATGTCTGGCACCTGCCATTCGTAATTTACATTCCGGTACGCATAATCCTGAGAAGCATGATGCACATTCTCTGTAGTCATTAATCCCCCCTGCGGGATAAAAGCGGTAGCTTTTCCAACAAGGACACCATACATCAGGACATCAGCACCCACTGGAACGTCCTCAATGAAGAACTTATGCTTGGCATGCACGTCATCCTTTAAGGTGATCGTGCGACCATTCCACGTGACGATTTGACCTTTAGGCAAATCCTGCAAGGCCACTAACACATTATCATCGGGGTGAATCTGCAAAAAACTCTTTATCATATTTACTGCCATCCTTTGTTTAACTCAAATATTTTATCCATCATTATCCATTTCTCACCCGGTTTAGCACCAGGTACTGCTTGCTGATATTTCCACATCAGGGTTTCCCATTCCTGGACCTTATCATTAGCAGCATCCATATTTGCCTTATCCTCAAAACTAAAATCCTCATTTACGTCCATGATCATAAACAAACGATTCCCTGTTCTATAGATTTCCATGCCCACAATTCCTGAAGATCTGATACTTTCTATAATCTCCGGCCATACTTTGCGGTGCATCTCTTCATACCCGGCGATCAGTTGATCATCGGGTATCAGGTCAAGCGTAAAGCAGTATCTTCTATTCATAATTTATTTTTTTAACAACTTTATGCCCATTTAAGCCAAACAGGAATACAACAAAGAAACAGATCAGAGGGATCGCATATCCTGTTTGTATGTTCTGCGTTTCATCACTGATATAGCCCATTACCGGGGGTAATATCGCACCACCTACTATAGACATAATGATTAGGCTGCTTCCAAACTTGGTATCTTTACCAAGGTCTTTAATTCCCAATGAAAAAATGGTTGGAAACATGATCGACATGAAAAAGGCAATACCAATAACGGCATATAGAGCGACATTTCCATTGGATACTATCGCCAGCATACATAAGGCTACGTTTATAAATGCATAAATGGTAAGTAATCGTTCAGGTTTAACGAATTTCATCATAAAAGTACCAAAAAAACGTCCGATCATAAAAGCCATGCCCATGCCATAGCCTGCATATTGAGCTGCCTTCTGCTCATCGATCCCCGCAGCCTTCGTTGCATATAATATGAAAAAACTAAACACGCATACCTGGGCACCCACGTAAAAGAATTGGGCGGCCACGGCCCAGCTCAAATGTCTGTGCTTCAAAGCATGTAATATTCCTGTTTGCTCACCTTCCTGTTCTTTGGTTTCTTTAATTTCCGGCAATTTCAAAAAGAAGAAGATGATGGCGATAACCAAAATGATACTGCCCAAAATAAAGTAAGGCGTTTTTACCGTCGACGCTTCAGAGGCCAGCGCTATTTGTTTAGCGGATTCCGTCATGGCACTCAATTCCGTTTCCGAATATCCTTTAGTCAGGATAATCTTCGCCCCAATTATCGGTGCCAGCGTGGCAGCCAGACCATTAAAAGATTGTGCAAAGTTTAAGCGAAAAGAAGAATTTTCCGGTGGCCCCAATAAAGAAGCGTAAGGGTTAGCTGCCGTTTCGAGTATGGTTAAACCGCATGCTATAATAAACAATGCAACTAAAAAGAAAAAATACAGCTGGGTATTTGCAGCCGGGATAAACAAAAAAGACCCCAGGGCAAACAGGAGCAGACCTATAATGATCCCTGTTTTATATCCATACTTTTTCATGATAAATCCAGCTGGCAAGGCCATTACAAAATAAGCAATAAATACTGCTGAATCAACCAATGAAGCCTGCAATGTGGATAAGCTGAATGATTTTTTTAAATGCGGGATGAGTATCGGATCAAGGTTATGTACAAAGCCCCACATAAAAAAGAGTGAGGTGATCATGATAAAAGGGAAAAGATATTTATTTTTCGTCATCTGGTTAAAAATTTGGTTACCCAAAGGACGTGAATTCTCACCTTATTTATTTTATGATATTATCATATCATTAAACGATTTTGGCATATAAAGTGACCATTCTCCTCTAAGGCTGGAATCTTTGCCTGAAAAAGGCAAAGTTCCGAGGCCTTTTCGGAGAAGGTAACTTTATCGTTCAGTCAAAGATTGAAGGAAGTTTTTGCAAAAAACAAAGCAAATTTTTCGAGGCCTTTTCGGGAAGGTAAATCATTGTTCAGTCAAACGTTGAAAGAAGATTTCTTACAACAAACAAAGAAATTTCGCAGAAAGTGGAGTGCCACATAGGCCGGAAAGCAATTCATATAGCAAAATTATAACCGAAGCTGAATACAGGTTTTTTTAAATACTGCGCAAACAAAAAAGCTCCGGTGAAACCGAAGCTTTAAATTTCATAACATCTGGATGTAAATTATACCACCTAAAGGCTGACACGTTCAACATAACTCAACAATGCGCCCTGTTGACGAATAAAATTACCTTCTCAGAAACGGCCTCAGCGTTGTTTGCCTTTTCGGCAAACTAATGCAGCCGTTGAAGAGAACGGTCATTTTATCATTTTCAGCAGATATTCTCCATATCCACTCTTTACCAAAGGAGTAGCGATTGTTCTCAGCTGCTCTTTATCTATAAATCCCATGCGGTAAGCGACCTCTTCAATACAGCCAATTTTTAATCCCTGGCGTTCTTCTATCACTTCTACGAACTGTCCTGCCTGCATCAACGAGGCAAAGGTTCCAGTATCTAACCATGCGGTTCCTCTGCTCAGCACCCCAACCTTTAGCTTGCCTTGCTCCAGGTAAACTTTGTTTACATCGGTAATTTCATATTCCCCACGTGGTGATGGCTTAATGTTTTTAGCAATGTCTACCACGCTGTTGTCATAGAAGTACAAACCTGGCACGGCATAATCCGATTTCGGCTG
>CAMLDJ010000127.1 GCA_946478755.1 uncultured Pedobacter sp.
ACAGGTGGTCAGTTTAAACCGAAACGGGGTGGTCAATTTCAGCGAAATCTCCACAATATACGGAACGCCGTCATTACTGCATGCAATTCTGCCCGTAATCTGACTGCTCAAAAGGTTTTCGATCTGTCGATCGTTTAGTTCTCCTAACATCGTGTTTTGACTTTCTAGGTAAATAACATCTTCTCAATAAGGTTTTCAGTATACAGCCAACATTATTCATGTTTGGCAAAAACCAATAAAGGCACCTTTGCATAGAATGAATACTGTTCTGCATTGGAGGGAAACAGGAGTTTGTCAAATCCAGAGCGGTCGTGATGAGAGAAAAGTGCAAGAATGGAGTTATGCCCTTTGTTTATGGTCTGATGGATATCTGCTATTACCGACCTTTCTATGTTGCGTTTAACCTGGATGAATGTTATTGGATAACTATATTTTTCTCTCATCCTTAACTCAAGCTCTTCAGGGTTGCTCATGCCTTCAAACGGTAGACTCATATACATCATCTGGATTTCTGCACCAAGGGGAGATGCAAAATCAACCAAATGTGGAAGCTCACGCTCAATATTCTGAAGGTCTGTTGCATAGATGATATTTTTTATCTTCCTGTGGCGGTATTTACTGGGCACTACGATCACCGGGATTTTGGAACTGGCCAATAGTCTGCTGGTATGGGTTCCGAAAAGTTTTTTTACCATGCCTGCTCCGCGGGTAGCAATCAGGATATACTCGAATTTCTCTGCCTGGGCATAATCAATTAAGGCATCAACCACCTCCGTTGAATTAAGCACCACAGATTTGAACCTGAAAGGTTCGAGATCGATGGAACGGCAGATTGCAGAAACAAAGGCGCTGAGTTCTCCGGTGAGCTTATCCATGCTCTTTTTTAAAAACTTGCTGTAAGCCTCCTGTGTCCAGCTAAAAGGTTTGGGTATATGATTTACCTGCACCACACTTAAGGCACAGCCTTTAAGTTTGGCCAACCGCAGTGCCATGCGTACAGCTGATTTTGAATTATCAGATAAATCGGTGGTTACCATAATTTTTTTCATCTTTTTCCCCTGGTTTTTAACGCAGCTTTTTTCTCTTCTCTAAAGCTATCCCAGATCACTATCAATTTCAGTAGTTTATCCCTATATTTTTATGATTTTTATCACCTCTGGCAATGATCTTGATCTGAAGGCTTAAAAGAGATGATGTTTTGCAGTAGATAAGATAATGGGTTTTTCATCGGATTATAGGATGGGCATCCTTTTAATTGCCGTTGTTGAAAAATGCCCAGGCAGCATAATAACCGGTGAGCAAACTCATAGCAGATAATGACGGGTATCAATTAAACCCTGTTTAAGACAGGTTAACTTTATAAAAAAAAGTTATGTCAGTTACAGAAAATTTAAACAAAAAAGAGATAAGCTCCATGGTACAGGATTTTTGGGATCCTGAATTCTTTGATGAGCCTAATCAGCCAAAGAAGGCCGTAAATGTTATAGAAAGGGATACCAAATTCAAAATTGAGGTGCTCGCGCCCGGGTTTCGAAAAAAAGATTTCTCTGTAAATGTTGAAAACGGAGTGCTCAATATCCTTGCCGAGCATGAAACGGACAATGAGGAAAATTATTTGAGAAAAGAATTCTCACGCGCTTCGTTCTGCGGGGCGTTCAGCCTTCCTGAAAATGTTTCTCCAGAACATATAAGCGCCAAATACAGGGATGGTATTCTCTCGTTGACACTTAGAAAGACTGGTAAGCTCTCTTCGGAAAAAAAGCAGGTGAAGATTTCCTGAACAGACGATGAATTTAAGCCGGGTTTTAGGATAGGGTAATCCCTTGACGCCGGCTTATATTTAATCATTCACATCATTGAAGCGCATGAGTGAAATCATCGAGGAAACAAATTGTTTTTTTGATTTTGGCATTAAAATGTAAAACATGGAAAAGCCGATTAATTCTTTTACCGAACGTAAATCCTTTGAAGAACTGCTGCTGGCAGAAGTCAAAATCTTAAAAAGTATGGCCAGTCATTTTGTCAATGAGAAAGACGAAATGGAGGATCTGGTTCAGGATACCCTGCTCAAGGCATTGCGTTTCTATGAGAAGTTTAGTATGGACACCGATATTCGCAAATGGCTGTATACCATCATGAGGAACACCTTTATTAACAGGGTCAACAGAACTTCAAGAGTGATGGAACACCATACGCAGATTAAAATAGCCTCCAGAAATAGCTGTTCGGTAAGCACTGTCTTCTCAAAATTGATCTCCGATGATGTTCATCGGGTGATCAACAGTTTTCCTTATCCCATCAGGCAGGCGATAACGATGTATAATGAAGGTTATAAATACCGTGAAATTTCCCAGGCAACTGCCCAGCCCATTGGAACGGTAAAGACCAGGATCAGAACCGCACGCCTGGTTCTTGGAAAGAAATTTTCCCCCACCGCCCATTGAATTTGTAGACCCTCGGATTTTGATTTCCTGTCCTTTCATCTCCCTGATGAGTATCATCCGCTTCACTGAGCAGGGTTCTTGAAGGCTTGGGATGTAATTGCGCTCTTTGGTTATTCAAACTAAATAGTACACTTTATATTAAAAGTTATGAAAACAGACAATTAGATTCAAAAAGATGTTCTCGGTGAACTCAAGTGAGAACATCTGTTAATTCAGCCGAAATTGGTGTTTCGGTGAAAGATGGTATCGTGACATTATCAGGGGAGGTAGATTGCTATTCTAAAAAACTTGCCGCAGCAAAAAGGATTTCCGGTGTTAAGGCAATAGCTGAAGATATTTAGGCCGGTTTGGCCTAGATTTATCGTGGAACCGAAGATCAGTTGTGCATGTTTCTTAATTTATTGATCTGTTCTATATGGATGACACTATCGGTAATGCGGATGAGCCGTTCATCCTTGAACTCGCCAAGCATTCTGATCATGGACTCTTTGGCAACCCCTGCAATAGCGGCCAGATTTTCCCTTGTCAGGTCAATTTCAAAGGTTTGCTGCTGTTGAGGATTGTATTTTTCGTAAAGGGTGACGAGTGTATCTGCAACCTTTTTGCGGAGGGAGTTATATGCCGTAGCCAGTAAGTGTTCTTCACGTTCAATCAGATTTTTTGCAAGAACGGAAATGAATTTTTTCATCACCTGTGGGTTACTGCCCATCAGTTGCTCAAACTCCGCACGGGGAATCACAGCAAGCTCGGTATCTTCTAAAGCCTCCGCAGATTCGCGGTAATTTCTGCCTTCAAGCAAAGGCAGATATCCAAAAAAATCGCCTTGGTTATAAAGCCCCATGATGAGTTCTTTTCCTTCCTGGTTTCGTTTGTAAGTCTTGACTTTTCCTTTGCTCAGGTAAAATAACTTGGAAGGGAGGTTTCCTTCAGTATAAATAATCTGTTTTTTCTTGTACTGGTTCTGGCTGCGGTTTTCTTTGAGTAAATCAAGATGGTCTTTTCCATCGTTAAGCATGATAAGCCTGTCCATGCCGTTTATCCCCGGGGCAATTTCTTCCTTTAGGGAAGCCGCTTTGCGCAACCGCCCGTCTATGGCATTGATTACATCGGTCCCGTCGAAAGGTTTTATGATATAATCATCTGCGCCCATTTCCATGCCCTTTCTCACCTCAGTACGTTCAGACTTGGCTGTAAGGAAGATAAAGGGGATGTTGGCAGTTGCCTGGTTTTTTTGAAGCATAAGCAGCACACCATAGCCATCCAGAACGGGCATCATGATATCGCAAAGTACCAGGTCCGGCCGTTGCTGAAGGGCGATTTCTACACCTTGCTTTCCGTTTTCGGCCTGATCGACTTTATAGTTGGCCAGCTCAAGGATCTCTGAAAGGTTCTCCCTGATGTCCCGGTTGTCCTCGATAACTAAAATCCTTTTCATAATTCAGTCTGTTTTGTTTTTACAAATTCAATAGTAAATTCCGTTCCCGATCCAAGTTCACTTTTACAGGAAATTTTTCCGCCCATTAACCCCACATATCTGGAGACAATATGCAGGCCCAGTCCTGTTCCCTGGATATTGTTGGCATTGCTTGCACGAAAAAACCTTTCAAAGAGATGATGCATATCCTGCGTAGGAATGCCCAATCCTTTGTCACTGATTTTTATCGTTACCTGATTTTGGTCAACTGAACTGCATATATGAATGTGGCTGTTTTCAGGGGAAAACTTGATGGCATTGGAAAGCAGATTGATGATAATGTGCTTGAGCATGACCTGATCTAAATACACGCGGGTTTCTCCCTGATGAGAAAACTGGATAATATGACCTTTCTTTTTCAGTGTTTCTATTTCTGTAATAACGTTTTTGATATGATCCGTTAGCTCAAAAGTGCTGTAATGCGGTTCGGCTTTGTTTTCCTCAATTTTCTCAAGGGATAGGAAATCGTTTAATATATCGGTTAAAGACTGTACTGTAGCGGCTATCCGGTTCACGTGGCTTTGCCGCTTTTCCTGCTGATTTTCTGTGGTATATTTTGATATCAGATAGGCAGAAGAGAGTATAGTACTCAAAGGGGTCCGGAATTCATGGGAGGCCATTGAGACAAACCTCGACTTGAACTCACTCATCTCTCTTTCCTTTTTCAGGCTCTGGAGAATTTTTTCCTCAACTTTCTTCCGTTCAGAAATGTTCATCGCAATCCCCAGATAGCCTTCGGTATCCCCGGTTGGTGTATGCATCGCTGTAATGGTAAGTGATGCCGGAAAACGGCTTCCGTCCTTTCTCAGGCATTCAATTTCCCGTTCATTCGCCAATCCGAGATCAGTTTTTATTTTTAGTGCCTCAAAGTTGGCAGCAACAGTTAACTTAAGTGATTTTGTAAGTTCGACCGCGCTTTGCTTAAGTGTTTCAGCAGGATGAAAAACTGAGGGGCTAAGCTTATCGATGATTTCTTCGGCAACATAGCCCAGCTCTCGTTCGGCAGCAGGATTGAACATCTTTATCGTTCCGCCCGAATCGGTAACATATAGGATAACCTCTGCATGACCCCAAATACTCCGCAAAAAAGTGTTTGCCCTATTAAGCTCTACATCCTTTAGCTCGGTTTCGGTGATAAGCTCTGCCAATTGTTTTACCGTGCTGGTCAGTGAGCGTGTCCTGCTTAAAACCTTGGCCTCCAGCTGCTCGTTTAAGACTTTAAGCTCCAGCTCCGCTTTTTTTCTTGCCGAGATATCACTTATAAAACCGATGACAAATTTTCCCTGATCTGTTTGATAACTGCTCAGGCTAACCTCTACAGGAAATTCCGTTCCATCTTTTCTAAGTCCAAAAAGATCAAGTCCCAGCCCCATCGGCCGCGACCGCGGGTGTTTGATATAGCCATTAACATGGTGCTGGTGTTTATCTGCAAACCTGCTTGGAATAAGATCTTCAATCGGCTTTCCGCTAAGTTCCAACGGGCGATAACCAAATTGTTTTTCTAAAAATGGATTGGTTATCACAATTTGGCCCCTGTCATCAGCAACAATAATACCCATAGAGGCATTATCAAACAAGGGATCGAAACCAATTCCCGTGGTTTTGTTCATCTTTTGGTTGAAAGACATATTAGCCTACTTCATAAATATACAACAATTAATCATCGGTATTTTCCTGAGGTGTACATTGCCCGCTCATGAGCAGCTTTTATTCAACTGAGGAGTACAGATAGCTAAAATTGTATCTTTTTTTACACTTATTAATGACCGGTGTCATATGGGGTAATGATGGTAGTCACATTATTTTTAAAAGGAATTTGATTTAATCAGACTACTACTAGCTCTTTGTTTGTTTTTCCCGGCACGGATGAAGCAATGATTTTATCGGCTTCGAAATTGCAAGGGCTGGATCAAGCTAGCGGGTTTAAAACTGTTCCGATACTCCTGCACCTAGCTACTGCTGGCATGCTGGCTTCCAAAGCTCGGGTAAGACCAGTATGGCTCCGTGGTGCTTTTTAATAATTGCACGGCAGTGAGAAGAATGGAAAATCTCATGAAGCAACCCATGGGTCCTGTTGACAAGGAGTAAAAGATTATCTTTCGATGGAGGAAACATCCGGTTGATTTCACTGGCGATGGCATTGGATTTTAGAAGATGAAAGGGGATATCGCTGAATTTATCTTTCTGCAAAACGCGCTGAAAAGATGTTATACGGTCCTCTTCATCAAAATCAGCAACTAGCCCGCGGCTTTCCATTACGTAACTGAGTGAAAGGCTGGCCTTGAACGCCTTGCGGATCTTCTCAATGGATTCAAGCAGAGCGATGTCCTTTTCATTGAGGTCGGAAGCGAAGTTTATCCTGCACTTATCTGGAAGGAATTCACTGGAAGATAATATAAGCAGCGGGCAATCGCTGTTTCGCATGGCAATATGGATATGGTTTGCAAAAAGAAAATTACTTTTATGCCTTTTATGCCTGCCCATCACCGCCAGTATTAGTTTTTCGCCCTGCTGAATGTCGTAAAGTACCTCAGATATCGGGCCTATGGTATTTATTGTGTGAATTCTGATGTACTGTTGACGAGTTTTCATTTGTTTTAAAAGCCTTTCCTTTTCTTTTTCAAGCGAAATTTTAGCCTTCTCCTCCATTTCCTTATAGTCCATTTTTAAAGGTTCAGCGAGAATAATCTGGGGCAGGTGATAGCTGTGCAGCAGCAGGAGCTCAGCCCCGAAATGTTCAGCAATGCCTAGAGCGGTTTGAGCTGCATTTTTAGCGGCCCTGGAAAAATCGGTCATGACCAGTATTGTTTTCATCTTGCTAAGCTAGGGGGCGAAATTTGATTTATTGATGATAATGGTCATCTCCGGTAATAATCCTGTCCATTGACTTTTGTTGATTTATTTTCAGTATCATCGGTACCGCTGATTTCCCTCACCTGCTTCCAGCCTTGGTTTTATCAGATTTATATCTTCAAAATAGATCTGGTTATGAGGTGTAAAATATTGATTGCGACAGATTTTTCCAGGGCAGCAGCTTCTGCTGCAGATTATGCCCTACGGATGGGCTGCTCATGCGGAATGAACCTGGCCATAGTACACATCTACTCCGTCGCTTTACCAATGGTAGCAGACGGGACTATGATTTCGCAGGACAGCTTATATGACCTTGCCGAAAAGGATTCATTGGGGAGATTGTCTGCACTCGCGGCAAAACTTAACCTGGAGGCAAACCAGTTGTGCGCTGATGGCTTTAAGCCGTCCATCGAGGTTTTCTCAACAATCGGTGTTCCTGCGGCCGGGATAAAATCCTTTTTCAACCAGAAGGATATGGGTATGATTGTTATGGGCATCAAGCCTGAGGAAAGATATTTGGGAACTTTGCCCGGAAGTACGATCCGTAAGCTGATCAAATGGGCCAGTGTGCCTGTGCTGCTTGTTCCCATGGACTTTCCCCCTGTACCACTCCGGCAGATTGTTTTCGCTACTGACTTTGGGGATAGTGAAATCACAGCGCTCAATTTTTTAGCTGAAATTGCATCTGCTTATCATTCAGATCTGCTTATTTTTCATAACAGGCTATCCGCTGAGAAGGGACGAAAGTTTTTGCAGAAAGAGAAAAAATTTCTGGACAAGGTAGCCCAGACAATTGATTACCCTAAGATTTTTTACAGGCACAAACAAAAGGATACCCTTGAGGAGGCGCTGGAGGTTTTGGAAAAAAACAGTGAAGCAGATATGCTGGCAATGGTACATAAAAAGCACAGTATGATAGGAGAGCTCTTCGGAGGAGATAAAACCTTGAGAATGATTTCCAGAACCAGGCTACCCCTAATGATCTTTCCCCAGGGTTTCGCTACTAGCCTCTATCCCGCAAGGTTAGACGAAAAGTTGCATAATTAAACTTTCCGGGAATTTTAATCAATTACCGGCAAATGCTTTCTTGTCGGCTGATCAGGGATGACAGAGTTTTTTTGCAGTGATAGGTTGCGAGGTATCGTCTTTGCGAGAAGGCTTTTTCAGCAGACGAAGCAATCTTTATAGCACGATCTTTTAATAGCAGGAAAGATGCTGAAATAAATTTACTGCGTAGCTTTCCGCTGCGCTACAGGTCAGCATGACGATCGCTTTAGGAAAAGAGGTTACAAACACAAATCTATCTTAACAAAGATGTGTGTCCACACGATAGGATTTTTATCCAGAGGCTCAAGATGACAATCATCATACTCCTTTATAGATCACGGAAACGCCTGAGCTCCACGCAAAGACCTTTGAGGTCAATCGAGGCACAGGCGATGCAGGAGTCTGCAGCCCCGTAATAAATGTAGAGTCTTCCCGAAAATACCGCTGCGCCTGAAGGGAAACAGACATCGTTGACCTCGCCATCACGTTCCCAGTTCTTTTCAGGATAAAACAGCGGATAGGGCAGACGGGAGATTTCCCGCTCGGGGTTGTCAAGCTCGAGCAGTGCAGCGCAGGCGCTATATCGATAGCCATCGGGCGTATCACATACCCCATGATAGATCACCAGCCAGCCCCATTCGGTCTCGATCGGTGGGCATCCGCCACCAATATAACTTACCTCGTGAGCGAACTTCGGACGCAGCAGGATATGCGTTTGAAAGTGTTTCAGGTTATCTTCCCAAAAAGGCTTATCAAAATCCGACAGATTATCCCCACTGGCCAGCTGTATATCCGGTTTTATCCGATGCATGAGATATAGTTTGCCATTTATCCTTCTTGGAAAGAAAACCAGGTCTTTATCCCAGACCAGAAGAGGCTTGTTGTCCTTGGCAAGGGTCTTGTCATGAGCATACCTGGCATATTTTGGATTCAATACCCCTGATTGTTCCGCAAGCATTCTGAACGCTGGAAAAACAATTTTGGGGACAATAACGCCATAACGCTCAAAAGTCTCCAGGTCTGAAGATACCGCAACTGCACCAAGTGCATTCATTCCGTCAAAAGCGGTATAACTTAAAAGATATGTGCCATCAATTTTTACCAGCCTGGGATCCTCTATTCCCGCACTTTCTTCTTCGCCTAAAGGAATTAGAAGTGGTGTTTTATCTCTTTGGATGATTTCAAGCGGGCCTTTAAATATACATTTGCCAATCGTTGAGATGCCGGATGCATTAACGGCCCGGTACAGCATCACGATGTTTTCTCCTTCCTGAAGAACTGCAGGGTTAAGTACCGCCCTGGATTCAAAGGGCTTATCTGTAGGGTAGAGCAGAACCCCTTCCTTTTGGATTTCGATCATCGTTTTTCAGATATGGGAATGATGACGAGTGGTTTGTTCGAATTCCGCGTCACCTCTTCTGCTACGCTTCCCATCAAAAGATGAGAAAGCCCTTTTCTGCCGTGGGTACCCAAAACAATCATGTCTGCATTCCAGGAGCGGGAAAGCTCGATAATGACCGATGCCGGCCTTCCCCGCTCGATAAAAGTACTCACCGGAATGTTGTAGCCAATGAGATAACACTGGTTGAGCAGCTCCTTATGCTCATAACGCGGACGGAAGCCTACGCGGAAGAACTTGCCGATAAAAGCAGAGAGCTGGCCGGTAGCCTCAAAAAAGTCCGCAATCGAATGCTTAAAAGAAGTTATCAGGTTTTTACTCTTTTTTGGTTTATTCATCTCTCTATACAGGCTATAACCATATTCATAAAGATATCCTGGCGGGGATGCCCGCCCAATGAGCACAATCAGGGGGAGTACTGATCAAAATCACCTCTAATGGCTCTGGCAACAATATTTTTAATTTTCTCGTCTTCCTAAAAAAGTAATCTGTGTGATAAAGGGATCAGCGCTTATTTTTTCTTTCCTGGATGTCTTAAATCATTGTTTTGACCAATCCGGATCATCTTCCTGCATGCTCTTCAGGTATTAACTTTGGAAAAGCCCTGCAAGATAGTCAATCAAGCAATGGAAAATAACTTAACCATCGCAGCTGAACTTAAATGCGGTTTTCACCGAAGCTAAAACAATAAGAAAAAATGAAAAAAATCCTTGTTCCGACCGATTTTTCGGCTCCCGCTGAAAATGCGGCAAAATATGCCATTTCCATGGCGAAGGTGTTAGATGCACGGGTAACTATCGTCAATGCTTTTGTCCTTCCCGTACCTGTTTCTGAAAACGGTTTATGGCCGGTTATAGATACTGCTGATCTTGAAGGGAATATCGGAGGTGAACTCGACCTCATGGTCAAAAAACTACTCGATGACTCCTGCTCAGATGACCCGGGCAGCTGTCCTACGATAGATTACCGTTGCGCTGAAGGCCCGGTAATTTCTGTCATAAAGCAGATTTCCGGACAGATTGATACTGACCTTATCTTAATGGGGCTGTCTGGAGCGGGCGGACTTGTGAACTTCATCTTGGGCAGTAACAGTATGGCCATCATAGAAAAAGGTGATCGCCCCGTGCTTCTTATTCCTTTCGGTGCCCGATACCACGGGATAAAGAAAATAGTCTATGCCGGCTCACTCACGCCGCAAGATATAAAGCCATTGGAATACCTCTGTAAGCTTGCATTATGGTTTAAAGCTGAAGTCTGCGTGCTGCATATCATTGAAATGAGAAAGGACCTCAACACTGGTATACAATCTATCGGTGAGGATTTTATCGACCAGATAAGAATACTTACAGGTTACAATAAAATCTGCTATGAACCGGTCTGGAACAGCAATATCGATCAGGGGCTCGAATGGATAGCCGAACAGGAAGATATTGACATTGTCTCGATGTTTCATAGGAAGCATAATCTACTCGATAAAATATTCAGCGGAAGCAGAACCAAACGTTTTGCCAGATATACCACCACACCCTTATTGGTATTTCCTCCGGGTTATATTGAAAAAGAAGCGTGATAAAATTAAAATCAACCTTTTCTTTCTGCAGCTTAAAATATTCTTTGAAAACCTGATAGGGATTATTCATAATAACAACGGCAGACAGTTGATGATTTCTACAACTGCCTGCCGCTTTTTTATAAGTGCTATTCACCCCAAAGCCAACCAGCGATTTCGGGCATATCTTTTCCGTATCTTTGGACGTAATGCTTATGCTCAAGGAGTTTATCCTGAAGCTGTTGCTTGAGGTAATCGCCTTTGCTTCCGAGATTTTCCAACCTGTCAATTACCTCGATGACCAGATGGAAGCGGTCAATCTTGTTCTGTACCCTGAGATCAAAGGGGGTTGTTATGGTACCCTCTTCAATGTAGCCCCTAACGTGTAGGTTCCTGTTTGCCCTTTTGTAACTCAGGCGGTGTACCAGCCATGGATAACCGTGAAAGTTGAATATAATGTGTTTATCTAAGGTAAATATGGAATCATAGTCAGCATCGCTAAGTCCGTGCGGATGCTCAAGCTCAGACTGCATTTTCATCAAATCTACTACATTTACCACTCGGACCTTCAATTCCGGAAAGTGTTTTCTAAGAATGGATACTGCTGCAAGCAGCTCCAGTGTTACCGTATCCCCGCAACTCGCCATTACAATATCGGGGCCTGATTGCTGATCATTGCTGGCCCACTGCCATATACCAATGCCTTGTGCACAATGTATTTCTGCCTCCTTTATTCCCAGCCACTGGGGCAGGGGATGCTTGCCCGCAACAACGACATTTACGTAGTTTTTGCTGCCAAGGCAATGGTGCATTACACTCAGCAGGCAGTTTGCATCAGGTGGAAGATAAAGTCTGACTACGTCTGCTTTCTTACTGGCCACATGGTCCAAAAATCCGGGGTCCTGGTGGGTAAAGCCGTTGTGGTCCTGCTGCCATACATGCGAGGCCAGAAGGTAATTTAGTGAGGCGATATCTCTTCGCCACGGAAGTTCCCGGGTTACCTTCAGCCATTTGGCGTGCTGGCTGAACATCGAATCCACAATCCTGATAAAGGCTTCATAACTGTTGAACATGCCATGCCTGCCCGTGAGCAAATATCCTTCAAGCCAGCCCTGGCACTGGTGCTCACTGAGTTGGGCATCCAGAATGCGCCCGGAAGGGGAAAGAAATTCATCCTCCTCCATAACCTGTGCATCCCACTGGCGGTCGCTAACCTCGAAGACCGCCCCCAATAGATTTGATAAGGTCTCATCAGGGCCGAATATCCTGAAATTCTTTTCATTAAGTTTGATGACGCCTGATAAATAATTGCCCAATGTTACAGTACCCTGTCCCTGAACGCTGCCCGGGGAAGAGATTTGCAATGCAAAATTCCTAAAATCCGGTAACCTGATTTCTCTGAGCAGCAGCCCTCCGTTGGCATGGGGATTGGCACCCATGCGTTTATCGCCTGTTGGACAGAGTTCTGCCAGTTCAGAAATAAGCCTTCCGTTTTGATCAAAAAGTTCTTCCGCACGGTAGCTTTTCATCCACTGTTCTAAAAGTTCTACATTGCTGGCGTGTGCCTGGTCAACGGGTATGGGAACCTGATGGGAGCGGAAAGTCCCCTCGTTTTTTAATCCCCCTACTGATTTTGGTCCCGTCCATCCCTTTGGCGAGCGAAGGATGATCATTGGCCACAAAGGCCTTTTATCATCTCCTTTTTCTCTGGCATTTTTCTGAAATGTCCTGATCTCGTTGATGGCCTGTTCCATAGCCAATGCCATTTTGCGGTGCATATCCCCAGCTTCAAATCCTTCAACAAAATAGGGTTTCCATCCACAACCGCGGAAGAACTGTTCGAGCTCTTCATGCGGAATGCGTGCAAGTAGGGTTGGATTGCTGATCTTATAACCGTTTAAATGCAGGATGGGCAATACCGCCCCGTCACTTTTCGCATTAAGAAACTTATTGGAATGCCAGGCTGTTGCCAGCGGCCCGGTCTCCGCTTCTCCATCCCCGACAACACATGCGGCGATTAGGTCCGGATTATCGAAAACTGCTCCGAAGGCATGGCTCAGCGAATAGCCAAGCTCTCCGCCCTCGTGTATTGATCCGGGCGTACTTGGCGCAACATGGCTGGAGATGCCTCCGGGAAAGGAGAATTGGGTAAAAAGCTTTTTCATTCCCTGTTCATCCTCACTGATGTCCGGATAAACTTCACTATAACTTCCCTCCAGATAGGTGTTGGCAACAAGTGCAGGTCCGCCATGTCCGGGACCAGATATGTAGATCATGTTTAAATGATGTTTCTTGATCACCCTATTTAGGTGCACGTAGATAAAGTTCTGCCCGGGGGAGGTTCCCCAGTGTCCCACCACCATCGGTTTTACGTGAGACAACTGCAAAGGTGCTTTGAGTAGCGGATTATCATAAAGATAGATTTGTCCGACAGAGAGGTAATTCGCTGCGCGCCAGTACGCATCCATTTTCTCTAAGAGTTCATCACTGAGCACAAAAGTGCTTTGGCTGGTCAGTATTTCCATTTTGTTTTTCTTATTAGTGTACTGTTTTTCCATTTAGCAGTATTTACTTAGCATGCTGCTTATTTAGCTAGTTTACTGGTCTTTTTTTTAGCCAGCGCGTTATAGGATATCGAATAACTTCATTTTTTCGTCCTCCCGGCTAATTCGGGCCTCAAAGCCCAGCGTAACCCTTATCTTAACCCTTAGGGATTCCTGGGCCCCGGGTTCTCCGTGTACCAGAAAGACCTGGGTTTCTTTTTTTGACGATGATTTCAGCCATTCAATAAGTTCATGCTGATCGGCATGAGCTGAAAGGTTGTTCAGCGAAACCGTCCTTGCCCGTACCGGAAAATATTGCCCGTCTATGCGTATCTCATGGGTTTTTTCCAGCAGTGCCCGCCCACGGGTACCCTCAGCCTGAAAACCGGAAAGTATAAGGCAGTTACGCTTGTCTCCGGCATAATGTTTTAGGTACTCCAGGATCCTGCCACCGGAGAGCATCCCACTGCCTGCAATGATTATCTTGCTTTTTTTGTTTTTGATGATGCCGATCGTGTTTTCATGTTTCTCATTAATGATAAGCCCTTTCATCATCATCCTGCACTCATTTTCACTCAAGGTACTCCACTCGGGATAACGCAATAAGATTTCGGATGCAGCAGCAGCCATAGGACTGTCCAGATAAACCGGCAGGGACAGCGGGATTTTGCCTGCCTGTTTAAGCAAATATAGAATCCTGATGATTTCCTGCGCTCTGCCTACTGCAAAGCAAGGTATCATCACATTTCCGCCTATTTCAAGGGTGCTGTTGATGGCATCCTCCAGTTCGCTTTCAGCCTCCTGCGTTCCATGGAGCCTGTCCCCATAAGTGGATTCCATAACAATTACATCTGCGGGCGCTCCGTGCTGAGGAGCATCCAAAAAACCTGAGTGCGTGCGTCCAATATCTCCTGAAAAGAGTACTTTTTTATCAGATACGGTAAATTCTATGGAGCATGCCCCGGGAATATGGCCCGATAGCATGTATTTCATACTCACCTGTTTTGCAATATTGATCTCTACTCCGGGCTCAATAGTTACAAACTGATGCAGGCAGCGTTCTACATCGGTCAGAGTGTATAGCGGCTTTGCA
>CAMLDJ010000128.1 GCA_946478755.1 uncultured Pedobacter sp.
CCAACAATTCACCGCTGCAAACCGGCATAGAATACTTCTTTGATTTCGGAGATGGAACTGCGGTAGTGCGGACCACAGACAGAAGTACCGTAACACATATTTACCGTACGACAACCAACACCCAAACATTTAATGCCACACTTACCGCAGTTAATCAATGCGGAACAGTGACAACCCTCCCTTATGCAATAGTGGTAAGGCCAAATACGGTCAATGCAGAACTGGTCGTTAGTGGTACTCAACTTAGAGGCTGCGCGCCGTTTACGGTTACTTTCGACAACAACTCCACCGGGGCAACTGACTTTATTGTTGATTTCAAAGATGGTACACAACCGCGACAGTCCATTATCTCCCCAGAGCGGTTTACACATACCTTTACCGCGCCAGGAACTTATGATGTTACTTTAACCGCTACCAACGGCTGCTCTACAGGCACAACAACAGAAACGATCATTGTACTGCCACAACCCCTAACAGATTTCGAGGCAGACCAGACATTGGGCTGCCCTGGTATGATCGTAAAATTTAAAAACAACACACAGAACGGTGTCAGCTATATATGGGATTTTGGGGATGGCTCGCCAATTTCAAATGAGTTCGAACCCACACATACTTATACCGGTAATCAGGAGTATTATACGGTAACCCTAACAGCAACCAACAATCTTGGCTGTACCATGGCAGTCACCAAAAACCAATACATCCATATCGTACAGCCTCCTGTCGCCGCCTTCCATGTTAACCCTTCCACGCTGATCAATATCCCTGATTATACTTTCAGGTTCGAAGATGAAAGTACCAATACCCCTACCATCTGGGAATGGGATTTCGGCGATGGAACAGGCTCTGCACTAAAAAACCCAAGTCATACTTACCTGGATACCGGAACCTATAGAGTGACCCTTAAAACTATTAACCAGCAGGGTTGTTTTACCAGTACATTTAAAAACGTAACGATTAAAGGAGTACCCGGCTATTTGTTTGTACCAAATTCATTTGTTCCAGGAAATACGCAGCCAGAGCTGCGGGAGTTCCGTGCGAAAGGCTCCGGAATGGCAACATGGCGGTTCAGCATCTTCAATAAATGGGGACAGCTGCTATGGGAAACAACTAAACTGGAGGAAGGGCGACCAGTGGAAGGCTGGGATGGTACTTTTAAAGGACAGCAGTTACCACAAGGGGTATATTATTGGAAAATTGACGTGCAGATGGTCAACGGATCCGAATGGAAAGGCATGACCTACGACAGTTCCGCACCAAGACGTACCGGAGCAATCCATTTAATCAGATAGCATATGAATGGGGGGCTAAAATATATAATGACTTTCTTGATGATTGCAGCGCGTCTGTCTGCGTCAGCCCAGGATCATGTTTACTCTCAGTTTTTCAATGCACCCATTTATCTTAACCCTTCCTTAACAGGACAGTTTGAGGGCGACATCAGGATGAACCTCATTTACCGCAATCAGTGGTCAGGTCTTAGCGGTGATCTATCCTATATCACAGCCTCAGCAGATCTAAACATTTCGAAATTTGCAGGCGGTGTAGGCCTGATGTTTACCCGCAGCAGCGAAGGTACCGCCTACCTGGTGAAAAATAATGCGGCGGCCACCTATTCCTACAGCGTAGGGGGCGACGGATTTGTCGCATCTTTTGGCATACAGGCAGGTTTTACCAACCGGCAGATCGACTGGAGCAAACTGGTATTCGGCGATCAGATAGACATGCGCCTGGGCTATCTCCCCGGAAGTGTATCGGCAGCCCAGCCACCCGACATTGACAATAAGATCTTCTTCGATGCCGCAGCTGGCACAAACATGGTATTTCGTGATTTTATGGCAGGCATAGCCGTCCATCACCTCAACCAACCCGATGAGTCTTTTAGCGGCACCCAGGCCAAACTTCCCATGCGGATCACCGCAAATGCCAGTTATAGATTTCCGCTAAGCTCCTATTCTGATTATAACCAGGAGGACGGAACCTATCTGATCCCCTCCGTCGTTTATTACAAACAAGCCAGCTCCAGTTCAATAAGTGCCGGCGCACAATTTAAGCACAGAGGACTAAACACAGGTGTCTGGTACAGAAGTGCCAGCCAGGGCGGCCCTGATGCCATCGTGGTTTCCCTGATATTCGATCTGTTTAAAGGAAACCGGAATGGCGAGAAGCTCAGACTAGGCATAAGCCATGATGCGACGACCTCAAAAATCAACTATACCAATACAAGTGGGACCACTGAAGGCAGCATCGGCTACGAAAAATATTTCCCCAACAGTTCGGGTTATAATAAGTTCAACGGCCTGCGCTGCTACGATTTCTATTGAGTCCGATAATCCTGGTAAAATCTTTGCTATATTTAGCATACTTGGAAAACTATGGAAAGCATCATTAACGGAAATCATTTCCTGACACAAAGCGAAGTGAATAAGTTTCTATTGGCAACGCTGTTGTGCGGCCTTATCGGTGCCGAGCGGGAATTCAGAAGTAAACAGGCAGGGCTAAAGACCATGATCATGATCGGCCTCGGCTCAACGCTGTTCACGATATTGTCGATTAAGATCGGATTAGGCAGCCACGACCGTATCGCCTCTAACATCGTTACAGGAATAGGCTTCCTCGGTGCCGGGGTCATCTTTAAAGAAGATAACCAGGTAAAGGGCCTGACCACGGCCTGCGTAATCTGGATAGTTGCCGCGATAGGTATGTCCATTGGTGCAGGCTATTACGAACAGGCTACGGGAGTTACACTGGTTGTCTTGCTCGCCCTGCTTATTTTTCCATTTTTAGAAGACATGGCCGAAACCCGTTTCACTAAACGCATCTACAGGATCGTAAAAAGATACGAGGGCGAAAGCCTTGAAAAATATGAACAGGACATTAAAACCTCTAAATTAAAACTTTCAAGAGGCAAGCAGGAACTTGCTAATGGCATCATCAGCGGAACATGGGTTGCAATTGGCAGTCCGAAGAACCACAAAGCCTTTGTAGACAGGATGCTGCAAGACAAAAATATCATTGCCTTCGACTTCTAGCTATATCCTTCATACAACATATAAACAATCTCATCAAACTATAGTAGCTTTGCTTTATGCAAAGGGAACAGATTTCGGTATTCGACATTTTTAAGATAGGCATTGGTCCGTCAAGCTCGCACACACTTGGCCCATGGAGAGCGGCTCAGCAATTTACAGCTTCATTAGAACAGCGTGGATTATTGACCCAGGTTGCGCAGGTAAAGGTCCTCCTGTACGGCTCTCTTGCCAAAACCGGTGTAGGGCATGGAACTGATGTAGCGATATTACTGGGCCTGACTGGGGCAGATCCAGTCACATTTGACGTCAACGCCATTGACTCCACCATCAGCCGGATCAAAGAAGAGCAGCTATTGCCCCTTGCTGCCGAGCAATTGCTCCCTTTCAACTATAATGAGGACATGATTTTCCTTTTCTTTGAAAGTTTGCCATTTCATCCGAACGCAGTTACGTTTCAGGCATTTTTTGACAATGGAAAAGCTTTTTCAGAAACCTATTATTCTATAGGTGGCGGATTTGTGGTTAAAGAAGGCGAAAGCGGTAAGGATAAAGAACAGGTAGACCTCCCCTTTCCGGTAGAAAAAGCGAGCGAGCTGCTCCACTGGTGCCTGTCTACCGGCCTTAAAGTATCTGAAATTGTAATGGAAAATGAGCTGTGCTGGCACACAGAAGCTCAAACCAGAAAAGGCATTATGCAGCATTTCAACGTAATGAAGGACTGTACTTTCAGAGGCTGCCATACCTCAGGTTTTTTACCGGGCGGTCTAAATGTAGGCCGTAGGGCTGCCGCCCTCAACAAAAGGCTGATTGGCAATAGTGTATACACAGATTATATCAGCTGGATCATGGCCATCAGAGCGGGGGGAAATGATTTCAACTATATCTTAGATTGGGTAAGCTGTTTTGCACTTGCTGTAAATGAAGAGAATGCTTCTTTTGGCCGGGTAGTTACCGCCCCTACCAATGGTGCCGCAGGTGTTATTCCTGCCGTACTGCAATACTATATCACCTTTTGCGATGGCTTTACCGACGAAAAGATCACGCAATTCATCGCCTGTGCCTCAGAAATCGGCAGCATCTTTAAAAAAGGGGCAACTATATCAGCCGCAATGGGCGGATGCCAGGCAGAGATCGGCGTATCCTCGGCCATGGCTGCCGCGGCTTTGACCGAGTGTTTGGGAGGCTCACAACGTCAGGTGCTCATGGCGGCAGAGATTGCCATGGAGCATCATTTAGGTTTAACCTGCGATCCCATAGCGGGGTTGGTTCAGGTCCCATGTATTGAAAGAAATACCATGGGTGCAATTAAAGCGATCACCGCCAGCCAGCTGGCGCTGCAAACCAACCCGGATCAGGCCAAAGTAAGCCTCGATGCTGTAGTAAACACGATGTGGGAGACGGCGTTGGACATGAATTCTAAGTACAAGGAAACCTCTGATGGTGGACTGGCGACCAACATCCCGATCAGTCTGCCCGAGTGCTAAAGCAACAGTAATATACAGGCAGGGGCAAGCATCCCTCGTTCATCAGATCTTTTGCTGCGCCTTGATTGCCAGGTATCTGTTCACCACATTCACTGTTAATTTTTCCGGTGGGGTAAGCACGCTCAGGATACCATGTTTGGCCAGTTCCTTTACCATCAGTTTCTTTTCAACAGCGAACTTAGTGGCAATGGTCTGAATGTAAATGTCTTCTACATCCCGCACCGGCTTTTCTGTGATGACCTTAAGCTCTGTATTTTCGAAAAATACCACCAGCAGCAAATGAAATTTAGCGATGCGCTTCAAAAATGGCAGCTGCCTGTTCAGGGCAGACATGCTTTCAAAATTGGTAAACATCACCAGGAGGCTGCGCTGCCTTAATGTACCGCGCACACTGGCATACAAAGCCTCCATATTCAATTCCATGTAACGGGTTTTTTCCTTATATAAAACCTCCATTATCTTGCCAAGCTGTGCCGGCCGCCGGTCTGCCGGCACGATGCTCCCGGTCTTTTCCGCAATGGTGATTAATCCTGCCTTATCTTGTTTTACCAGCGCCACATTGGAAAGCACAAGGCTTGCATTAATGGCATAATCTAACAGGCTCAGTCCCTCAAATGGCATTTTCATTGTCCTTGATTTGTCAATGATGCAATACACGTGCTGCGCCCGCTCATCTGTGAACGAGTTTACCATCAGGTCGCCCTTACGGGCGGTGGCCTTCCAGTTCACCGTCCGGTAATCATCTCCCTGTACATAACTCTTCACCTGATCGAACTCCATGCTATGGCCAATCCTTCTGATCTTTTTAATGCCAAGTTCGCTCAGGCGGTTCGATATGGCCATCAGCTCATATTTCCGCAACTGCAGGAAAGAAGGATAAACAGGGACGGTCAGCTCTTCCCCAAAGTTGAATCTCCGCGTAACCAGCCGCAATGGCGACTGCACATACAAACGGATCTGCCCAAATATATATTCGCCTCTTTTTGTTGGCCTTAAGGTGTAAGCGATCAGCTTTCGTGCACCTGACTTTAAGCTGCTCTTAAACCAAAGATCTCTTTTCTGAAACTGAAAAGGAATCTCATCAATGATACCTACATAAATACCAAAAGGATAAAAGTTCTCGATATAGATCTGTAGTTCATTGTCATCGCCATTGCTCAGGCGTTCCGGCACATCCCTGCGTAAAAAAACATCCTGTTTTGTCCGGTACAACAAGGTCAGGTCAATCAGCACCAGTATCACAAATACCCAAAAAAAGAAGTATGGCAGATCACCCAGCCAGGGCAAAAAGAAAGAAAAAAGAAACAAACTTACGCATAGCCCAATCCCCGCAAAAAATCTTTTGCCTAGAAAAAGGTCTTTATAGTATTTACGAAGAAAGTGTTTCAATATTTCCGGTTTTTATCTTGGAACTTCAATTTTCTGAATGATCTGAGCGACAACATCATGGCCTGTCAGGCCTTCCATTTCTTTGTCGGGCGTCAGCATGATCCGGTGCGCCAATACCGGCGGTGCCACTTTTACAATGTCTTCCGGTGTTACAAAATCACGCCCCTGCATTGCAGCAAAGGCTTTAGCACCATTTATCATAGCCAGAGAAGCCCTTGGGGATGCACCTAGGAAAAGCGATTTGTTGTTCCTCGTTTCATGGGTGATCTTTGCCACATATTCGATCAGTTTAGGTTCTACATGGAGCGCTTTTATGACGCTGCGGCAGGCTTTGATCTGATCAAGGCTCAAAATTGCTTTTACCGCTTTCAGTTCATCTTCCAATTTATGCTGGTGCTGGTTCAGCAAAATGGCGGTCTCTTCTTCAAGCGTTGGGTATTTTACTTCAATCTTAAACAAAAAACGGTCTAACTGCGCTTCAGGCAATCGGTAGGTCCCCTCCTGTTCAATCGGGTTCTGGGTCGCCAGAACCATAAAAGGCTCATCCATGGGATAAGTATGACCATCTACTGTGATCTGCCTTTCTTCCATGACCTCAAATAAGGCCGATTGTGTTTTTGCCGGTGCCCGGTTAATCTCATCAACCAAAACAATATGGCCAAATATTGGGCCTTTACGGTATTCAAACGAAGCCGATCTGGGATCAAAGACTGAAGTGCCGATCACGTCGGAGGGCATCAGATCGGGTGTAAACTGAATGCGTGAAAAAGAAGCATCGATACTTTTGGCCACCAGTTTGGCGCTTAATGTCTTGGCCACCCCGGGTACCCCTTCCAAAAGGACATGGCCATCGGCGAGTAATCCGGCAATTAAAAAATCAATGGTATCTCTCTGGCCGACAATAATACTGCCCAGGGTTTGCCTGATCTGCTCCACTGCAGTATTCAGCTGTGTAAGGTCGGTTCTTTGGGTAAACATTTCCGCTTCCATAATTTATTGGGCTTGTTTATAAAATTTCTCTATTAATTTATTCAGGCTGATGAGCTGATCATCATTCACCATAACGGTGTTATTTACCTTATCGATCATTTCAATTAATTGCTGTACAAGGGCCTCCTCTACACCCGATTTAATGACCAGCACGGCTAAAAATTCCTGATCCAAATTTGTGGTTTTTAATCGATAGCTGCTCCTCACATACTCCAGGAAATAACTGATCTTTTTATGGGCAATATCCCGGTTATCACGCTGCTGATAATAAACTTTACCCACGACCTTAACAAAATCGACCGAAGTATTCTTTAGCGGGTCAATGACCGGAATGATGCGCTGCCGGCGCTTCATTTCAAAACATATGAATATCACTAAGCCACACAGGGCGAGGTAATAGGCCCAGCGCAACTGCTCATGCTTAACCAGCACACGAAGCACAGATTCATCATCTACGTTCCCGCGCGTATTGTTTTCATCCCAGATCAATCTTTTTGCAGCGGGTAAATAAGAAAGCGCTTTAGCGATGTATGCCGCACCAGCAGGATTCAATAAATTGTAATTACTGAGCAATTGTGGACTGGGCAACAGATAAAGCGCCCCTTTGCCAAAAGTATATTTTACGAAAGTAACGTCGCCATTGGCATTTCTGCCCAATGCCGTTGCCCGCAGGGTATCCACCCTGCTGAAATACTGATCACCCAGCCCTCTATTAAAAACGTAAGGGTGCTTTTCTTTAAAAACAGGGCTTACAAAATTAAGCGGAGTTCCCTTTGTGTTGACATAGCCCACAGAATTCATCTGTAATTGAAGTGTATCAGTTAAAAAATCACTTAGTTTGTAGGCAGCAATCAATACGTTATTCCCTCGCTGCATATATTTCACCAGCTCCTGGTAATCATACTCATCCATTTTAACTTCCCCCGCAATAAACAGGTAATTACTGCGCTCAAATTCCTGCTCCTTTAAAGTGTTATAAACGGGGAGCCTCGATGCGCCTGTCCGGGTCCCTGGAAACAAACTTTCCAGTTCATGGTATAAGATATAAGTTCCGAAGGGAGCTTTATCCTCCTTTAAATAAGTTGGTGTCCAGTTTGTAGGCTTCGGTTTATAGTATTGTGCAACTAAATACAGCAACATAGCTACCGCACTTCCCACCAGGTATAAGTTGAATCCCTTCATAAGGCCTTAACGTTAAACCGTTCAAAACTCTTCCTGACCACACCAAAGCGATCCTTATCAATAAAGAAATCACCGTACCAGATGTATTCAAACTGCCGGGTAAGCACACTGAACTCCTGTCTTCTGCCTGGGTCTGTGATTTCGTTGATATAAGCATGATTGGTCTTTTCCGGCTGCCAGCTGATCAGCTGCCTGTCGTTCAGTAATTTGAGCGAATGGAGGTAAAATAACCGAACGGCGAGTCGGTAATTGCCGTTGGAAACGGCCTTTTCTATTTCCTCGCCAAAATTGATCTCATGAATATTCTCCAGCGACTCATCGTAGGGAATATCCACTGCCTTCGGTTTCCATGCAAAGATCTTCAGGTCAAGCCCAATCAGTTTAACCACAATAAAGACAAGCGCTGCAGCCGTCACAAAAATTACCAGGTACTTCATAAAGCCGCCAGTATAATTGTTTCCTAAAATACCATCAAACAAATGCCAGACCCAGTTCCAGAATCTGTCCCACCAGCTGGTATCCATCGGGGCAGCGTCATCGTAGTGAAATTCTTTCTGCGTACGGTAATCCTTTAGCTGCTCAGTATTAAAACTCCTCACATCGAGGGCTGTACTGTCATCTTTAAGCGAAATATTCCTGATCGCCTTTCGATCCGACGGCTGAGCATTGGCAGCATTCAGGGCCATAAAAACAAAGAAAAATAGAAGAAGAGCCTTTCGCATCTTAATATTCTTCAGCACCTGCTGCATGATCTTTCGCCTCACCAAATTGATTAATGCGGTCCATCAGGCCCGTACTTTCATGTATTTCCACCAGGTTAAAGTAGCAAAGCGCGAGCCCGATAACCGGTATCACTGTAAAGACATAAGTTAAGCTCTGAATAATGGTGCCAATTATAATCATAACCGTGCTCCATTCTTTTGCTGCGGGGATAAAAGTGCCAACCATGGTCAGGGCAATCGCTGGTACTGAAGCAAACATCATACAGGCATAGGTAATTACCCAAAGGATAAAGATGGCACCGGCTGTTAGCCACCACTGGTCTTTCAATAATTTGAATGAACGGCCGAAAGAATATTGGAAATCGGCATTTTCCAACACCATGACCGGAAAGAAGAGGGACATAGCCGGAAACACGTAAAAACCCGGAACCAGGCAAAGTACAAAGGCCAGCACCAGGAAAACACCGATAAAAAAGCTGCTGAAAAATACCCTGAAGAAGTAATATTTAAAATAGGCCCAGACCTGTTCCGGGCTGGGGGCGACCTTCTCATTCTGAATATACAGCGCGATAAAACTCAGCACTGATACGGTTATCGCCGCATAACTGGCCAGGGAAAATACGATAACAAGGAAATAATTAAAGGTAAAAAGCGCCCCCATTTTACTGAATCCGGAGCGGGGCCCGGAACTCCCCATCGCTGTCTTCATGTCCAGCTGCTGCATCACTGATGTTATTGTTGTTGCCAGCAGAAAAAAACCACACAGATAAATAAATACCTTGAGTAAAGGCCGGAAATTTTCTCTTATAAATAAAAAAGTATCATTAATGATGTCTCCGAAAGCGCGTAATTTTTTAAACTCTAATTTTTCCAACATATCAGCTGATTTGATTGCGTTTATTTAATTGTAAAGGATAGATCACTACATACCAGATGATAAATAGCAGCGATCCGCCTAAAACACTTATGCTTAGCCATAAAGGCATTTGGGTATAACGGGTAACAAAGCCCTCAAAAAAAGCGGCTACAACAAGTATCGGTACGATTCCAAGGGCCATCTTTGTCCCATCTTTCGCACTATTTCTGAAAGCCTGTAAACGGGTGTAAGTTTTTGGGAACAGCAGGCCGTGTCCAAGCACCAGCCCGGCAGCACCAGCCATGACAATGGCAGAAATCTCTAAAGTCCCATGGATCCAGATCACGAGGATAGATGCTGCACCGAGGCCCTTGCTAAAAAAGTAATATTGAAATGAGCCAAGCATGATCCCGTTTCTCAAGAGCATAAAAACAGGGCCTATCCCCAAAAATATGCCACTTACAAAACACAGCAGGGATACATATACATTATTGGCTGCGATCATAAAAAACATGCTAACGGGCCCTTGTCGCTTATAAACACCAAAAGGATCACCTTTCGCTATATTTTCATTGGTCATGTTTACGTAGCGGTCGCCCAGGATCAGTCGCACAAAGCCATCATCATATTTTGCAGACAATACACCGATGGCTCCTGAAATAACAAAGAAAATCAATGCATAAAGCAACTGTTTGCGGTAAGTGTAAAACAATACAGGCAGTTCAAATTTCCAGAAAGCAATAAAGCGGTTGCTATCCTCTTTTTTATTTTTATAAATAGACTGATGCAATACCGAAGCCAGGCCGTTTAAATAAGCGGTGGTTTTAGATTTGGGATAAAACGTTTTGGCATAAGCCAGATCGTTGGTGATGTCTATAAACCGTTCAGCAACCTGATCAGGATGGCTTGCCTGCAACTGTTCATAGGATTTCCATTTCCCTGAATTCTGTTTAACAAACAAAGCCTCTCTCATAGGTTTTAACTAGCGTATAATTTTCTGTTAAAATACTACAAAAAAACATTTTACAACAATTTATTCACCATCAATATTATATTTGAATAAAATGGAAACAATTAAGGTAAATACCAGTCAGCATGTGGATATAGATTATCCGGTTGCAGGTTTGGGCGAACGCATAGCTGCCAGGCTGATAGACCTGGGTATATTTCTGGGCTTATATATAATCTTTGCCTTGCTGATTGCTGTTACAGGTATTTCGGGTCTGTTAAGAAATACTTCGTATTTGATTCCGGTAATGATCGGTATTTATGCTGCCAGTTTCGTTTTCTATAACCTTATTTGCGAAGTTTTGATGAATGGGCAGTGCGTTGGTAAACGCCTCATGAAAATAAAAGTGATCAGCCTTGATGGCAGCCAGGCAAGCATAGGCCAGTACTTCATCCGATGGTTATTCCGCCTGGTTGATTTTGTGCTGACCGCACAAGTTGGCGGCTTAATCTGCATTGCCATCTCGGAAAAGAAACAACGGATTGGAGATATTGTTGCCGGAACTACCGTGATCAAGACCATTCCCCGAACAGTTTTTGACCACATTGCCTTTCATCCGGTAGACGAAGAATACATACCCCTTTTTAACAATGTCAGCTTGCTTACTGACAGGGATATTGAGTTGATCCACGAAGTCATTGCGACCTATTATAAAACCTACAACACCGACCTGATCTTTAGCATGTCGGCCAAAGTCGCTGCGCTCCTTGCAGTAACTATTCCGACAGGGATGAATGAAATGGATTTTTTAAAAACGATAATTAAAGATTATAATCACCAGACGGCTATTGCACTATAGCGGTTTGAATGCCTTAGTCAGGGAAGGGAGCAAATTTGCAGCCCATTCGGCGTGCATCTTTTCAGAATAATGTAACCCGTCTGCGGCGACAAGTTCCAGGTCGGAAAGCGACTTCCTTGAAGCGAAGGTGACATCGGTATAACTGACTCCTGCAGCCAGTGTTTCTTCCTTATTCAGGGCATTAAATTCGTCTATTTCTTTTGCAATTTCCCGAGCATCGCGGCCACTGTTCATTCCAAAGGGAGTAATGCCCCAGTCAGGAATCGACAACACAAACACCCCCGCCTTACCGCTTTTCGCAAAATCAATGGCTGTATGCAGCAGCGCCTTAAATTCTTCACGATAAAGCGTCAGCGATTCTCCCCGGTATTGGTTATTTACACCAATCAGCAAAGTAACGAGATCAAACTTTTGCTTAAGGCCGGCGGTTTTTATTGCAGATTGCAGCTCGCTGGTTGTCCAGCCTGTTTTTGCAATGATGACAGGTGCATCGACATCCAATCCGCTGGTGCTGAGGCAGGCTGCCAGCTGATGAGGGAAGCTGCTTTCGAAAGGAACGGATTCTCCAATGGTATAGGAATCGCCCAGTGCCAGGTAAAAGATTTTATGATGATTTATACAGCCGGCTGAAATCATTTCAGGATAACATTTTAAACAGATAACTGCCAAATATAATGAATCCAGTGATCAGGTATAAAATTTTGATCAATTTGGAATGGCTCTTTTTCGTGAAATAGTGGGTGGGGACAGCAATGATAAAGGTAAGTATCAGCGGTACGGTGGCTGGGTACAAATGAAAACTTTCCTGCCAGTCGCCCTTTAACAGCGCCAAAAATGAGCGTTGAAAGCCGCAACCCGGACAATCAATACCGGCTATCGCCTTAAATGGACAGGGCAGAAAAAACTTATCCGCCTGACCCAGCAGAAAGGACCAGGCGGATAACAGACCTATGTTTACGACCAGCAATTAAGCGTTAGGTGTTGTTGGTGGCTGATTAAACGGATCATTTGAACCAGATGGATTATTTCCTCCAAATGGGTTATTTCCTCCAAAGCGATTATCCGGACTGTTGAATCCATTCCGTGCTTCAGCGGCAGAGGGGCCTAAATATTTGGCGTCACCAAATCCTAAAAGGGGATAAAATACAATAGGTAAAAGCAATAGTCCCACCGTATAGCCTTCGGTTTTGCCGAAACTTTTACTGAGCAAGTTAGTCAGCCAGATCCCAAAAACGATATTTACACAAGGGATGATCAACCACAATATCCAAATGGTAGGCTTGCCCACAATTTCAATAAGAATAATCAGGTTATAAATGGGAATAATTGCTGCCCATCCCGGTTTCCCGGCTTTAACAAAAATTTTCCATAATGATGCATATACCAGCACCATAACGGCTAGCCAGAAAATAATCATTCCGGCACCAATGCCGGCTCCGACTGCTGAGTACTCCGAGTTGTAATCCATAGTTTTAGGTTTAAAGGTTTCTTGTAAAGATAAGATTAGTTACAAAAAATCAAAATTCTATGGCTTTTTTTTGGCAGATCAGATGAGCACCATATTAAACAACTCGGCTATGTGAGATTTAAGTTTAGCTGCAACCTCCTTCATATCAAGTGGATGTTTCAATTCCCGTTGCATGGACGTTACATCTTTATCATCGATCCCACAGGGTACAATGTGCTTAAAGTAGTCCAGGTCTGCATTTACGTTAAACGCAAAACCGTGCATGGTTACCCATCGGCTGCATCTTACGCCCATCGCACAGATCTTACGGGCCTTTTCATTATCGGCATCCAGCCATACTCCTGTAAAGCCCGGGTACCTGCCTGCCCCAATTCCATAATCGGCCAGTGTGAGAATAACCGCCTCTTCCAGTGTTCGCAGGTACAAATGAATATCGGTAAAAAAATTGTCCAGGTCTAAAATCGGGTATCCCACAATTTGTCCCGGACCATGGTAGGTAATATCGCCTCCCCTATTTATTTTATGATAAGTAGCCGCTTTAGCCGCAAGCCCCTCTTCATCAAGCAGTAGGTTTTCAGGCTTACCACTTTTACCCAGTGTATATACATGAGGATGTTCACAAAAAACAAGATAGTTGGGTGTTTCCAGACTGGTATTGCTGGTCCGGTTCTGTATTTTTAAAGCAACGGTCCGGTCAAAGATACTTTCCTGCTTACGCCATGCTTCCTGATAGTCGGTAAGGCCCCAATCTATAAATTCAACTTTTTTATTCATCTTACAAAAAAAATTAAGCTACCACATAGCCCAGCATATAACCATCTTTCATCTTGAAATAATGAACGGTGAGTGCCTGTGTACCCTCTGGCAGGTCGACAAACGAATCCAGTTTGCCCTCAGCTTCCAGGTAAAAAGGTTGAAGATGGATGTGCTTTCTAAACTCCAGTCCTTTCCTGCCATGCCATTTATAAATGGCCTCTTTAGCGCACCAGCAGACATACAAACCATCAATATTATCGATCATCTGTTCTTGCTTCAGTTCTATATCATTGAGGAATTTATGCCTGATACTTTTTATTTTAGGTTTGATCAGCTCAATATCAACACCAACTTTTTTGGTCTTGCCAACGATCACGGAAGCATAATCATAAGAATGGCTTAACGAAATGTGATAATCCAGATCAGGAAGATAAGGCTTACCATGCTCATCCATTCTGCAGTCAATATATTCCGCAGTATTGAGCATCGTCCGCAACAGCACCCGGGTGCTCAGCCAGTGCAGGAGTCGCTTGCCATTATTTAAGGTCGAAATGACATCCAGCTCATGTTGTTTCAACTGCAGGGCCGAAAGCAGTTCTGCTTCCGTTTCCTCAATTTTCCATACGGCCAGTATGGTATCCTCGTCAATATTTTTATTAAAAACTACAG
>CAMLDJ010000129.1 GCA_946478755.1 uncultured Pedobacter sp.
CGATATTCACTACTGCTCCGCTGATTTCCATTTGCGCCTGTTTTCCCGGTGCAGCTGCCCTTTTACGTACCTCATTGATATACTCTGCCGCTACATCTGGAAGCTGCAGCTTAAATGCGGCTTCGGCAGCGATCAGATAAGTTTCAGCTAAACGAAAAACGATGATCGGCCGGTGCGAATTTTCATTGGGTACCAAACGATTCGGATCAAGATATTTGGTCATGGTTGGAAATATCCTATTGTCAGTATAGTTTTCCGGTGTAAACACATAATACTTTTTAGCCCTGATTTCATCAATGCTCATGTTATAGCCCGGATACACCATTGCAGTGTCACCCACATTCACCTTCGGCAAGGGTACATTATAGGTAATCCCGTTTACTTTAACGGCATAAGTGCCTGTTCCGGTCTGGTTGAGCGCTTTGGTTGCCTTCCATACCGACTGGAACGTTTTATAATACCGGCTGTCGTTAACTTTATCTGCAAATGCCGTTTCATATACCCATTTGGTTGCTCTAAACCAGGCATAGGAGCGCCCGTCATTTAAATTACGCTCGCCAAGGTAAGCATCATAGGGCGCAACATACAAATGGTTCCAGAGGTGGCTGCCACCAAAGGTTAAATCAGTTGAATACTGAACATTAAACAATACTTCCTGCTTATTCTCGTTCCCGGGTTTGAATACATCAGCAAAATCGGGCATTAAACCAATGCCTAAAGCGGCCTTCTGATCAATCAGTCCTTTTGCCATGTCAAATGCATCTTTGAAGTCAGATGGTGCCGCGGCGCTGGAATATCCCCTTGTTAAGTATACCTTGGCCAGCAGGTGTTTTGCTGCTGCAATGGAGGCACGGCCGTTTGGCAAAGCATTTAACTGCGGACTAGGTGGGAGATCAGTGATACAGGTTCTGAGGTCGGATATGATAAAATCGTATACCTCAGCCTTACTGCTTCTCGTAGCAGCGGTACCAGGGTTGTTGGAGAAGTTCTTATTCAGTGTAACATCACCAAACAGTTGCACCAGTGTAAAATAGTAAAATGCACGTAAATACCTGGCTTCTGCAATTTTTTGCATTTTTATGGTCTCTGTAACACCGGTCAAATTTGCACCGAAATCAACAAGCCCGTTGCAGGTATTGATCCATTTATAGCAATTGTTCCAGATGGAACTGGAAAATTCATTGCCCGAATTGTAGGAAGTATTATAGTTGGCCACATTGGTGGTTCTGTTCCCGTTGGCAATTCTAAATTCATCAGTACCAATTGTCGTAAATGCTTCCAGTCCTTCTTCCGGGCCATATAAGCTGCGTAAGCCACCATATGCCGCATTAAGCCCACTTTCAATTCCCTGTGAAGTGGAGAAAAAGTCTTCGGTTAACTTGGAATGGTTTTCTTCAATCAGTTCCTTTTTACAACCAGTAAGGAGGGCTGCCGTGATGAACAGCAGGGAGAGCATATATGTTGTCTTTTTCATGGTTAGTCTTTATTAAAATGAAACATTTAAACCAAACAGCATAGACCACAAAGAAGGCGTAACCTCGTCTATGTTAAAATTGGTTTCCGGATCAAGCCCCTTCGCATCCCTTACATAAGGAGAGAAGAAAGTAAAGGGATTAGATGCCGTGGTATAAATCCTCGCCGATCTGGCTCCTATAAACTTTAACGATTTTGCCGGAAGTGTATAACCCAGGGTAATACTCCTGATCTTCAAATAGGAGGCATCAAACATATCCAGTGTGGATTTATAGACGGGATTTTGCAGTGTGGAATTTGGTTTTGGCCAGTAATTAACCGGGTTATCAGGTGTCCAGTAATCGACATCCAGGTTATTGTAGCCCGCCTGAAAAGTATTAGACCATCCTCCATGGATCCCCGACTTCAGTTTGCCCCCATATTTAAAATAGGTCACGAACGAGAAATCAAAGTTTTTATAGGCAAACCGATTGGTCATCCCACCTTCAAGCTTTGGCTGCCTGGCACCTAAAATCACACGGTCGTCTGCCGTAATTTTATTGTCCCCTGTTATGTCCGCTACTTTTACGGTACCCACCAGCGAATTTGATCCGGTCAGGTAAGCGCTTTCGTTGGCAACCAGGCCATATTTTATAGCGAGGGCAATATCTTCCGGCGTATTTTGCCACAGTCCTACCCGCTTATAATCAAAGATCACCCCATTAGGCGATCCCACAAACCAGGAGTTGGCCAGATCCCTGGTCGCACCAGAAGCTAATTTTGTGATCTCATTCCTATTGAAGAACACATTAAGGTCGGTTGTCCAACTGAACCCGTTTTTACCTGTTTCCTCAAAATTAATGGTATTCAGGTTAAACTCCATTCCCTTATTATTGGTACTTCCGATGTTGTTCCTGATCTTGTTATAGCCAGATGTTCTTGGCAGGGTCTGATACAGGAGAATATCACTGGTTTTCTGCTGGTAGTATTCGACAGATCCCGTGATCCGATTGTTGAAAAGTCCATAATCGAGGCCAAAGTTCAGCGTACTCGTATATTCCCAGCCCAGGGTAATGTTAGCAGGTGCATCCGGATTTGGGTAAGTTCCCTGCACATTGGTACCTCCATAGTTATAATAGATGCCCGTTAAACCACCAATGGTTTCATAAGCACCAATCGCCTGGTTTCCAATTCTGCCATAGCTGCCACGCAGTTTAAATGCAGAGATGGTCTTATTATTCTCCAGGAACTTTTCATTTTTAATGTTCCATCCAACCGCGGCTGAAGGAAAGGAATGCCATTGATTGCCGGCTGCAAGCCTGGAAGAACCATCGGCACGTAAAGTTGCGGTCAGGAGATATTTATTCTTATAGGTATAATTTAACCGGCCCATATAGGATAATATGGATGCTTTGGTAAACTCTCCCGTACTGGTTACGCTCGATGCATATTTTGGATTGTAATACTGGATGTAATCAGCTAATACATCGCGATAACTCACGTCGTTCACTTCGTTGCGTGTTTTTTGCAGACTGAACAGGCCCGTAAAATTCAGCGCATGGTCTTCCGCGATAGTTTTATCATAAGTAAGTATATTCTCTATTGTATAATTATAACCTGTAGCAGTTCTGTTGTAACCGTAATTCGGCGTTCCCAGCTGTTTGGTCGTATTGCTGGCATAAAATTTACCCTGTGTTTCCGGTCTGAGCTCTATACCTGTATTTAGTTTATATTTAAAACCATGTGTCAGATCGGCCTCAAGGTAAGCGGTGGTAAAAGTATTTAAACGTTTTACGTCGTCCACCAGGTTACCTTCTGTGAAATCGGAAAGCGGGTTCCAGACATTCATGTTACTTCCGGGAAGGAAGGTGGCCAATGTCCCATCAGGGAGGTACGGCGTAGAAAATGGGCTGGCCTGTAAAAACTGGCTCACGGGGTTAAAATTGATACCCTTGGTGAGGTTATAACTGTTCAGGGAATTGAGACCTACCTTAATGTACTTTCCGAGTCTATGATCGATACTTAATTTAACGCTGTAACGGTCCATGCCCTGCCCCGGATAAATACCACCGGCGGTGTAATAGCCGACAGACATGTCGTATTGTGTAGCCTCTGTCCCTCCCGACACACCAATCTGGTGATTGGTTAACAAGGCGGTCTTGTACAACAGGTCCTGCCAGTTTGTGTTTGTACCAGCCTTATATAAATTGTATTCTGTCTTATCTGAAAAAATTGTTTTTGTAGGTTCGTCTGATGTTAAAGCAGGATCGTCAATTCCTGTATAGGTGTTCGGTGCTGAGCCATTGATCCTTGCCCATTTTCTAAACAACAGAAATTGTTCCGCATCCATTACATCATAATCACCCAAAGTTTTATTAAAGCCTGCATAACCGTTATAAGTCACTACCGGCTTACCCGTCTTCCCTCTTCTTGTGGTGATCAGGATGACCCCATTTGCACCTCTCGATCCGTAAATAGCCGTGGCAGAAGCATCTTTTAAGATGGAAGCGCCAACCACATCATCCTGACTGATGTCGTTCAGGTTTCCATTAAAAGGTATCCCGTCCAGAATGATCAGCGGATCATTTCCGGCACCTAAAGACCTTTCGCCCCGGATTCGGATGACAGGAGGAGCTCCGGGGTGACTGTTACCACCGGATTTCAACACAGACAGTCCTGGCGCACTACCCTGTAAAGCTGCGGCAACATTCCCTGACGGAATTTCTCTGATCCTTTTTTCGTTTACCGTGGAAACGGCACCTGTCAGATCAGATTTCTTACGTGTTCCATAACCCACTACCACCAGTTCGGCCAGTTCCTCTTCACTTTGTTTTAAAGTAATATTTATAGTGGCACGCCCGCCTACGGGTATTTCCTGCGTCACAAATCCCACCGAAGAAATGACCAGTATGGCATCCTCATTAGTTCTGATGGAAAAGCTACCTTCCGCAGCCGTACTTGCGGCCTGGCTTGTCCCTTTGACTTTGATGCTCACACCGGGTATGCCGATGCCTTTGTCATCCTTTACTTTTCCTGTTACCACTATTTCCTGTCGCTGCATTTGTTCAGCGGCGGTATAAGGTCTCAGTACAATGATGTTCCTGTTAACGGAATAGGTAAAAGGCTGGTCGGCAAAACATTGTTTCAGCACTTCTGATAACGGGGCATTAGTTACCGAAAGACTTACAGTCTGCGCCTTCCTGATCAGCTCATCGTTGTAATAGAAATTATAATTCGTCTGCTTGTTTAAAGATTCAAAGACCTTTTCAATCGGAACATTTTTAACATTCAGGGTTACCCGCTGTGCAAAAGATGCAGCCCTGCTCTGAAACACGGTAACCAGCAAAAATATACAGATAAATTTCATGATCAGCAGAAATTTAAAGCGCAGGGGACCAGTTGCACCCCATACGGTTGTGTTAAATAATTTATACATTTGGTTAGTAAGTTTTATAAGTACTTGTTGTGAAGAATAAGTTTGTAATCTTGCTGAAGGCTTTTCAAAGTCTTGAAAGATCCGGAGTGCTCAAGCTCCGGGTCTTTTTTTAAGCCTGTATAGGGTACAGTTTAATCCATAACGTATATCCTCCTCCCTTTGATCTCAAAATGAACCGTTCCAGTCATTTCCATCGTTCTGAGTACTTCGGTAACATGCTCAAACCTGGAGATATTACCGCTATACCGGTGGTCTGTTGACGTATTTTTATAGATAACCTCTACATCATACCATCTCGATAGCTTATTTAAGATGGAACGCATGTCCTCATGTGCAAACATAAAAACGCCGTCTTTCCAGGCAACGGCAGCTTTGGTCGCCACCTGCTGCACGGAAAGATGACTGTTGCTTTTATTTAATTCCGCCTGCTGTCCGGGTTTTAACAGTGCCCGGCCTTCTTCTGAAGAGATCCTGACCGAGCCTTCCAATAGTGTGGTTTTAATGCTGCTTTCATTGTCGTAGGCCATCACGTTAAAATGAGTACCCAATACTTCAATCTCCTGAAAATCGGTTTTCACCTTAAACGGCATGTCCTTGTTTTTAGCCACTTCAAAATAAGCCTCTCCCTGTAGGCTCACCATTCTTTCCTTTCCGGTAAAGGCAGTGGGAAACTGAATGGAGGAGGCCGAATTCAACCATATTTTTGTACCATCCGGTAAAACAACTTCATATTGTCCACCCTTTGGCGTACTGATCGTGCTTAACTGAGGTTTTATGCCGGTATTTGCAATGACTGTAAAGACGACCTGGCCTTCCTTGGTTTTTAGTACCCTGACACCATCTTGATCAACCATCTTTCCCGGGCGGATTTGGTCGAGAACTATTTGCCCTCCGTTGGCCAGGGTCAGTATGGCTTTATTGGAGCCTGGTTTAATTTTTACAGTCCTGGCTTGCGATTCAGTTGCGACCGGCTTTGCGGGCGACCTGAAAAATAACCATCCAGCTGCAGTGATGACGAAAAGCGCCGCAGCCGCGTATATAAACTGGTAAAGAGGCCTGTTTCTCCATTGCACAGTTTTCGGAAAAATCTCTTTCCGGATGTTGAAGAGCATCCGCTGCTTAACCAGATCAGGCTCGTTCAAACTATCGGCCAGCCACTCCACCTCCTGGTCAGACTGAAGGTTGTAAGCGCCCATCAGCTCGGCACGTTCCTCTTCTGCTAAAGTTCCATCAAAATATTTTGTTATAAGTGCATTAATTCTGTCTTTTTCCATTGTTTATATCTGGCTTATAATAGGAAGTACCATAAAGGTATGCGTTACCCTTAGTGGCATTGTAAAAAAAGATGCTGGTTAAACGATTTAGTAAACGGTTACAGGAAAAATAAGAAGCCTGCGTCTTTTAAAGAAAGTTTGAGTGCCTTAATGGCTTTTGTTAAATGAGCCTCTACCGTTTTTTCCGAAATATTCATTTCTCTGGCTATTTCCGGATTATTCAAGCCTTTAACCCTGCTGTAGTTAAAAACCATTTTGCACTTTTCGGGTAGCTGCTCCACAACGCCTTTAAAATATTCCTCCAGAAAATGTGCTTCAATTACCTTATCGTCTTGGATAAGCGCTTCCGACCTGCAGTTTTCCAGTTCAATTTCTCTTCTTCGTTGTTCCCTTTGTTTGTATTTAAACACTGAAAATTTAACCGCTATGGCAAAATAATTAGAAAGTGATTGAATTTTAAGGGTAGCCCTTCGGTTCCAGATGCTGATAAAGACATCCTGAACAATCCCTTCTGCGATCTGCTTATTTTTAGTGTGACTATAAGCAAGGGCAAGTAATTTTAACCAGTAATGTTCATAAATCTGTGTAAAGGCAGACTCACTCCCCAATGTTAAAGCGGCAATGAGCTCATCTTCATGATCATGCATTTTAAAAGAAGGTGTGTACATATCCGGTTATTTACAAACGAATATATGTAATGTTTGCAAAACAATGTATGAAATAATTAACCAATTTAAGGTTATTCCAGCTTTTTCCACTCGAATAACCCAATCGGCTATTTACATGGTCGGCATGAATTGTTTCAGAACAGGCAGCTGCATATTTCTTAATCAATGCAGAAACCCGTATAAAAAAAAGGAGTTACCCGCAAAGGCAACTCCTTTTCAATAAAATGTTTTTTTAGTTATTTTACGGTAAAAGGAACCAGGACATCACCCCATACCAGCGCTACTTTTCCACTTTTATCAATGGTAAAAGTCATCTTTTCTGAAAAGGATGCTGCTTTAGCCGGTTTAACTTTAATTCTTAAAGCATCTTCTGCTTCATTGTAGGTCAAACCAGGTTTCTGCCATGCCTTGTTAAAAATAAGTGTCCACTCCTGCTCACCAGGGATGGAATGCAGCCCGTACTTGCCCGCAGCCAGGGCCTTACCATCAACTTTCACAGCTTTACTCACCTCAAATATGGTGGCTTCGTTGGCCCCTGTACGCCATACTTTCCCAAAGGGTGCAATTTCTTTGCCTATTGTCCGGCCTTTTACTGAAGGCTGACTGTAATCTATGGTCACAGTGGTACCGGAATTAAGTGTTTCTTTTGCTACTGCCGGCGGACTCGGTCTTTTACTTTTATCCTGTTGTGCGGAAACGGTTAAGGTTGTAAACATACTTGCAACCATAGCCAATAAAATTACTTTTTTCATAAATATATCTTTTACGACTAAGATAATGAAAGCAATGAAAAAATAACTACCCGTAGTGTAAAATGTTTGCGCGGTATATAATAGTCCTTAAAAATTTCTACTTTTAAAAACTTATCCATTCAATCTTTTTCAGATGAACAAAATTATTGCATTGTGCTTTATTGTACTGCTCGCTAGCCGCAGTGAGGCACAAACAAAGAATACACTGACAAGCCTTACCGTCAAAGAAAAGAGCATCTCGATGCCAGGGAAACAAATTGAATTAAATGCAGACGGATTCCCTGCCATGATCCGGACCACTTTTAACCTCGTCACCGAACCGGTGCATTTTCATGTCGTGAAGGCGTCCAGCCATAAAGACATCAAATGGAAGAATGGCCCATTAGAAATGAAAACACAAAAACCGGAAAAAGTAAGCTGGGCAGTGAACAATAGTTCTGATAGTTTAAATATGGACGTTGTAGGAACAATTAAACCAGATGGCACGCTGGTTTACAGCGTTAAAATAATCGCTTTGAACGACATCAACCTCGACAATATACGCCTGCACCTTCCTTTTACCACTGAAACTGCCAAGTCCATCAAAGGCTTAGGCACGAAAGAAAGTGAGAGACCCGAGGTGGTAGACTGGAAATGGACTGCAGGCAATACCGATCAGAACAAGGTCTGGATTGGCGATGTTGCCGGTGGTCTTCAATATGAATTGACTGACCAGAAGCATAAAGGAATACCTGCTTCATGGGCTAACGAGGGTCATGGCGGCATTCATATTGAGCAAAAAGGCAAAGCCATCCTTGCCGACAATTACAGCGGCGAGCACCATATGAAAAAGGGGGACATTTTGAACTATAATTTCAGTATGTTGATTACAGCCGCTGACCGCACAAAATAACAAACCCTTACCGGCTATTTTTGTTACTGCTATAAGCTGCTTATGAAATTTAATCCAATTGCTTTTGTCATCAACATCGCCATCCCATTATCCTTTGGTGCAATAGGTGCCTTTTTTACCGCCAGTTCCGTAAAAACATGGTATGTAACCCTTGCCAAGCCTAGTTTTAATCCGCCCGACCAGCTTTTCGGCGCCGTGTGGACAGGACTTTATCTGCTCATCGGCATATCGGCTTACCTGGTATGGCAAAAGAGGAACACCATCAAGCAATTACCTCGCACCATAGCCATCTATCTGATTCAGTTGATATTAAACCTGATGTGGTCCTTCATTTTTTTTTATACCCATCAAATCGGAGCAGCACTGATTGAAATTATATTTTTGTTATTTATCATCATCGTTAATGCGATCATGTTCTATAAAATCCATAAAATTGCCGGTCTGCTTTTTATACCCTATATTTTATGGGTAGCGTTTGCTACCGTGTTAACCTATAATATCTTCATTCTGAACTAATTTCCCTATTTTTAGGGTGTGATGCTTTTAAAGAAACTAGTTGTTATTATCCTGGCTTTTTTGACATTCCCATCGTATGCTCAAAAAGTAGGCTTGGTACTGAGCGGTGGTGGCGCAAAAGGCCTGGCACATATAGGCACGTTAAAGGCGCTGGAAGAAAATAACATCCCGATAGACTACATCACGGGCACGTCTATGGGGGGAATAGTTGGTGCAATGTACGCCGCAGGCTATTCTCCGTCGCAGATCGAAAAGGTGGCCTTAAGCCATGAATTTCAGGACTGGGTAAGCGGGCGGTTTAAAAGCGATTATAGCTTTTTCTTTCAGAAGCAACCGGTAAACCCGTCTATTTTAACCGCAAAATTGGGGGTGGATACGAGCTTAAGGATGAGTTTCAGGTCTAACCTCGTCAATGATATTCCGTTAAATTTCGCGTTGCTGGAACTCTTCTCACAGGCATCTGCCACATCCAAAGATAATTTCGACAACCTGTTTGTGCCCTACCGTTGTATGGTTTCCGATGTATTGTCGCAGACCAGCATAACGGTCAAAAAAGGTAGTCTTGCCGAAGCAGTAAGGGCAACCATGGCTGTCCCACTGATCTACCGGCCAATAAAACTCGACGGCAAGTATGTTTTTGATGGCGGTCTTTACAATAACTTTCCGGCTGATATCATGAAAAAGGAATTCAATCCTGATTTTATCATCGGTGCCAATGTATCCTCGAAAACCTATAATGAATACCCTAAAAACGGAGATGAAAGGTTAATGAACAGGCTAATGGTGTTTATGTTCCTTTCCAAATCGGATTCAACGCTGATCGGTGATAAGGGCGTATACATCCAGCCGGATCTTAAAGATTATACTGTCACTAATTTTAATCCTGTGGGGGACCTCATCAGGCAGGGATATGATGCCACCATGGCCGATATGGAACAGATTAAAAAGAAAGTGACAAGGAGGGTAAATATCAATGAGCTTATGGCCAAAAGAAGAGAATTCAACAGTAGAAAACCCGATCTGATCTTCAGCAATGTAAGGGTAACCGGTGTAAATACCGACCAGAAAAAGTACATAGAACGACTTTTTAAGAGAGATCAGGCAACATTTGACCTGAATGACATCAAACGCGGGTACTACAAACTGGTTGCCGATGAAACTTTTGAAACCATTTACCCTAAAATCTCTTATGATGCAGCCTCTGACAGCTATAACTTCGAAATACTTGCACAGCCCAGAAAAAGCTTAAAGATAGATTTTGGGGGCAACATCTCCACACGGCCAATCAGCAATGTTTTTTTAGGCGTACAGTACAATTACCTGAACAGGAAGGCCTATACATTCGGTTTAAATTTATACTCAGGACGTTTTTATGAATCGGTGCAGATGACAGGCCGCATAGATTTCCCCTCCCGGCTACCGTTATTTCTGGCTGCAGACGTAACGTACAATCACTTTGATTATTACAAAACGAGCTCCATATTTATAGAGAACCCGCATCCCACTTATATTGAACAATCTGACAGAAAGATCGCGCTTAAAATGGGCATGCCACTAAACAGAAATGCAAGGATTGTTCTGGGCAGTGCTTTCATCAGCAACAACGACAGGTATAGTCCCAACAATACCTTTGCGGTTGGCGATGAACTGGACAAGACCGTATTAAACGGCTCAAGATCCAGTCTGGCTTTCGAACAATATACCTTTAACCGTAAACAATATGCGAGCAGGGGGCGCCATTTCCTGTTGAGTTTTAACTATTTTGCCGGGCGCGAAAGTTATACCCCTGGCAATATCAATGACAACAGCAACTCAGTGCTGGCAAAAGAGGGCGTAACCAAGCGGTTCAGACAATGGATCAACCTGAAGATCAGTGACGAAAATTACTTTTTTAAACTCGGCAAATATACTTTAGGCTACCAGGCGGAGGCGCTATTCTCCAACCAGCCGCTTTTTGCCAACTATTATTCTACCCTGCTGGCAGCTCCTGCATTTTATCCTTTACAAGACAGCAGATCATTATTTCTCGAAAACTTTCGGGCAACCGCATATCTTGCCGGGGGGCTCAAGAATGTTTACAGCATTAAAAGGAACCTCGACCTGCGTGCAGAGGGGTACTTATTCCTGCCTCACCGGGAATTTGAAAAAGTGGGCTTTCAGGCGGTACGACATGAAGCTGCATTTACCGAATGGCACTACGCAGGAACCGCCGGTGTGGTTTACCATACTCCGCTGGGCCCTATCAGTCTGAGTTATAATTTATATGATGACCCCGTAAAAAGAAACGGCGTTTTATTACATTTGGGATTCTTAATTTACAACAAACGATCTTTAGAATGAGACAAATTTATTTATTGCTCCTGCTTTTGGGATTTAGCGGTTCGGCCTTTGCACAAAAAGCAGACATTAATAATTTTATAGTTAAAGAAAGCTTGCTTAAAAACAGCAAACTAGCCATTATCGCTACCGATTCTTTAGAAAATCCGCTGGAGAAGATCAATGGAACCTACACATTCAGTGTAAGTGGATTTACCCAGCCTGTAACCTTTCACGATGGGGTGGCCATCCTTCCACTGCAGTTGGAACGCTCGGCATTTGTGTATATTAAGCATCAAAATGATACCGGCACACACAGTAAGCTACTTTATGTGTATAAAAAAGAAGGAACACTAAATCCTTATGCCATCAACGGCATGTGGCTGATCATTTTTCCTGCCCTCATTGTATTTCTGGCATTTGCCTTCAGAAAATTCATCATCGCAGCGGTAATTATCCTGATCATCTATATATATTTCAATCACAGTAACGGATTAAACCTTTCTACTTTTTTCGAAACGATATTTGATGGCTTGAAAAGCATGTTCTAAAAAGGCATACCAATGCCAAAGTTGTATTGTACAAAACGATATTTATCCGGTGAGTTAGCGAGGTTATAGGTGTCCCTAAAGGACTTTCCCCCAGTCAGAAACTTGTTGATCACCCATTGGTCGCCAGCATCAAACTGTGGATCTTTGAGCTTAAGTCCTATATCAAACCGGAACACAAAATATTGTACGTCATACCTGAATCCGGTGCCCGCACCTATGGCAATCTGGTTACCCAGTGATTTAAAATCAAACCTGGATTCTGAGGAACCATTAGACACATTCCAGACGTTTCCTGCGTCCAGGAAAACTGCACCTTTCAGTTTAGCCCCGAAAAATTTATTCAGTAATTTATATCTGTATTCAAAATTTGTTTCAATGTGGAGCTCTCCGGTCTGGTCAAGCCCATAGAAAGTTCTGCGTTGTTCTGGATCCGGGATAGATTCACCGCGATTGTAATTTCCGGGTCCGAGCGTTCTGGCCTGCCAGGCACGTACCCCGCTTGATCCTCCGGCATAAAACAGCTTTTCAAAAGGTACTTCACTGGAATTGCCATATGCATAGGCTATACCCGCATTTATCCGGGCCACAAACTGCTTGTCGCCCCCAAGTCCTTTATACCATCGGAAATCGAACTCCGGACGAACGTACTGGTTAAATTGCACACCAAATATACTTGCATAACCTGTCTCAGGATCAACCCTATTCCCTAGCAGTTTTGAAACACCTTGCAGCATATTTCCGGCAAGATCCAAATTCCCTCTAAAGTACAGGAAGTCTGACGTCGTCAACAACTTCTCAGCATTCAACGAAAACGTATACTTAATCCCCAAGGTAACGCTCTTCCTGGTGAGCAAAGCAATGTTGTAAAAGTTAGTACTCAGCGCACTATCCAGGTCTGCAGAATCTAACAGCAAGTCGCCAAAACGGTATTCAAAATTTATTGGCGTTACGGTATGGATCTTCGACTTAGTTTCCCGGAATTCATAGGCAAAAGAGGTCAGGATCACCTTACGCTTAAAAGCATTCGTTTGCAAACCATACACGTAACTTGCAGAAAATATTGTGCGTGGCATCCCCCCTCTTCTTCCGGGCCGGGCATTAATAAAGGGTAGCAACAAACGGGGTACGGTCAAGGTTGTACTAACTGAAAAATCACGCTGGTAAATGTCCTTAAAAATAGATGTTCCCTGTCCTAATCTGGATTGCAAGCCGCCTTTAATCTGAAATTCGAACTTCTCTGCTCCTCTAAAGAGGTTGTTATTTGTATAGGTGTTGCTCAGCGTAAAACCAATTGTACCTGCATTGAAAGGAACTTCCCCTTCAATCCTGTTGCTCATGATCTTTTGAGGAATCAATTGGATGACAGGCTTAACCATGTTTAAGGTGTCTTTGTCACGGTTGTAATCGATTTTAACATTTTTAAAAACATTCAATTCATATAGACGGTCATACGTTAAATTCTCATTTCTGATGTCGTATTGGTCGCCCGGCTTTAAAAAATTGTACCGTGTGATCGGGTTTCTCCTGAACCTGCCAGAAAGGTCAGTAAACCTTACATTTTTGTAGATCCGCTGGTTCATAGGGATGGTATCAGGAAACCCATCCGCATCAGGGGCGATAATGATGTTCGTTTCGCCAACATTAAATTGCTCGTGTCTGGGCTTATCTGCCGGGTTGTCAATAATCAGCGTGACATTGGCTTTATTGGCATTCAGGTTGGAATCAACCGAAAACTTAACATAAGGTCTCGAAAAATCAAAATATCCCTGTTGTTTCATCATCTGATAAATCTCGTCTCTTTCGTAACCAAGGGAATCATCGTCGTAACGTTTACCCTCCTTCAAACGTGTAAATGCAGCTTTATTTGATAAATAAAGGTTTTTAATCTCCTCATCAGGAATTTCATAAGTGATCTTATTCACAGAAAATGCGGATCCTGTATCTGCCTTAAAAGAGACGACTGCCCGTTTATTTTTCACCTTTATGCCCGAGCTGACCTTCGCGTTGAAATACCCCTTACTCGTCAGGTACTTTTCAATCTGACTCCGCGAAATTTCTACCAGTGTACTATCTAAAATAGGTGGCGGTGTGCCCAAAGGCTTGATGTCGGTTGTCTTATACTTACCATCTTTAGTATTAAAGATATTATAGATCAGAACATTGATCCCCAGTCTGGAACTGGGTCTGATGTCTTTCTGTATATAGTTATACGCTTCCTCTTCAAAAGCTTTCGGAATGCTATCTATTTCTACCTTTTTTACGATAGATTGGGAATCGGCAATGTATTTTGTTGATGAACATGCTGTAACAAAAACAATAATAAATAGTAATATTGCAGGAAACAGGACATTTTTTTTATAATCGTGGTATGCTTTCAAAATCTCAAATAAGTTTTATAAAATCGTTACATCAAAAAAAGTACCGCAAAGAAAATGG
>CAMLDJ010000130.1 GCA_946478755.1 uncultured Pedobacter sp.
TCCATTTTCCACTTGTAAAATCAGGAAAGTCAATGGTTTCATTACCCATTTCTATTGACTGTTCGCTTAAAGGTGTAATTGCACTCCAGGTGGCCGCATCGTAAACATCAAGAGGTGTTGGCGCATTCCGTTTTACAGCTTCAATAAAAGCATGTATAACAAAGAAATCCATACCCCCATGACCGGCACCCTGAGCATCGCTGCCATATTTTTTCCATAGCGGGTGATCATATTTTTCGAGCCATTTTTCCTGGTTATCCCATTGATGTGGTTTACTTACTCCCTCCACATAGATGCTTTTATTTACATCCATCCATAACCCCTTTGTCCCCTGCACCCGAAAGCCTAAAGAGTACGGCCTTGGAAGATTTGTATCATGTTGTAAAATGATAGTTTCGCCATTTGCACAGTCAATTGTGGTGGTTACGATGTCGCCCAAACGGAAATTAATTTTTGCATTTGCATGGCCTTCGCCTCCTTTATCAACGATGTAGTTGTGCAAACCTCTTGATTTTGTTGCAAATGAATTCAGTTTAAGAAATTTATTCCCCCTGTTAATATTTATACAGTTGGCAACAGGACCAATACCATGTGTCGGATAAAGATCTCCGTTACGGTGAACAGAATGGTTTGTTCTCCATCTAGCTTCTGAAAAGCCCTTTTCGTTAAACTCTACTCCTCCACCATATGCTTTTACACCATCATTGAATTTAACTTCTCTTAAATCATGCTGATATCCGCCCTGCAAATGAAGTATTTCTCCAAATACCCCCTGCCTGACCATATTCAGCGCCGCCATCACATCTCTGCGGTAGCAAACGTTTTCAAGCATCATTACATGTGCACCATTTTTTTCCGCTGCTTGAACAACATCCCAATGATCTTGTAAAGTAATACCTATCATTACCTCCGAGGCCACATATTTAAGCCCTGATTGTATCGATTTGATGATCATTTCTTTATGCCACTCCCAGGGAGTTGATATTACCACGCTTTGAAGTCCTTTGGTTTCTAATAGCTTTTTCCAGGAATAATCATCACCGGTAAAAATTTTTGGCATGGGTTTACCACTTTTAGCGATCATCGCTTTAGCAGCACCAAGCATTCGCTCATCTACATCACAAATCGCGACCAGATCAACATCCGCTCTTTTTAATAAGAGGTTTAAATGGTTTTGACCCCGTAAGCCGACACCTATCATCGCTACTTTTACTTTGTCTGCCCCGCTTCTGGCAAATAAAGAGTTGCTTGGTAAAATGGTTGCAGCAGCAGCGGTAATGCTGCTATTTTTAACAAATTCTCTTCTATTCATTGTTGTTTCATTTTTTATGTCTGGATAAAACCAGATTTCTTCTTTAACTGAATGATATCTCCAAGTTATATAACTATCCGGTTAACACCTCAAATAAAAATATACAAAGTACACGCAAACGTTTGATATTTCCGGCCAGAAAGACTTTGATGGTTTTTTATTAAAATGTTAAAGTTTATTTCAATATTTGAGAATGATGCCTGAAAAACCCATTACCATCAAGGAAATTGCCAAAATACTCAATATATCGGTTTCTACGGTATCACGGGCATTGCATGACCATTCTAGTATCGGACTTACCACAAAAATGCGGGTCAAAAAGCTCGCCGCAGAGCTTAACTACGAACCAAATCAGAAAGCAATCCAATTTTTACATGGCAAATCATTTGTAATTGGTGTGATTTTGCCTGAATTATCTGAGTCATTCTTTTCGGCTGCAATAAGCGGCATCGAGGACATTGCCTATAAACGAAATTATACTGTTCTGTTAGCTCAATCTCATGATGATGCAGAAAGAGAAAAATTGCTTGTAAGTAAAATGAAAAGTCAGCGGGTTGATGGGTTACTAGTTTCTGTATCTAAAACAACCAGTACATACGAACATTTTGAAGTGTTTAGAAAAATAAATATACCGGTTGTCTTTTTTGATCGCGTTCCTCCTGTGAAGGATATACATTATGTAAGCTCAAACCTGAAGACCGGCACTTTCGAGGCGGTCAGTTTCTTATTGAAAAAAGGTCATCGCAGCATCGGCATGGTTAACGGGCCGGCAACCCTTGTAGCAAGCCATGAAAGAAAAGAAGGGTATATCAGGGCCATGACCTCAAACCGGTTAAAGTTTGACCCGTCACTAATCGTAAGTTGCGACCTATCTGAAGAAGGAACAATTGAGGCAATGAATGCGATGTTAAACCATAGACGAAAGCCAGCAGCTATTGTTACATTTAATGATTACGTTGCCTTATTTGCGATGAGATATGTCAAATCTCTAGGTCTTACCGGTATTGATTTCGTTAGTTACGCAAATTTGCCCATCATTAACTATATGGACCATACCCCCATCGCCTCGGTTGAACAGTTTCCTTATAAGCAGGGGAAAAAGGCGGCAGATATACTAATAGACCTGATCAACAAACCTAAAAATGAACCAGGCTCTGGGCAGGCATACTTTAATATTGTGATAGAATCTGAACTGATTTTAAGTAAGCCGCAGTAATTTCGCGCAAACGTTTGCACACCTTTTTAGTCACTTAAATATTTAAGTTTGGTATAGCAACAACGATAAAGCATGTTTGAAAGTATTTTAAGTATCTACGGTCTTGATCCCGATAAAGCAGATGTCCAGCCATTTGGTGATGGCTTAATCAACCATACCTGGAAAGTTAGAACCGGGAAGAAGAGTTATATTTTACAAAAAGTAAATGATAAGGTATTTAAGAACCCTGTTGATATAGACAAGAACCTTTCTCTGCTTAGCAAATATTTAAGTAGAGAAGATCCGGAATATCTCTTTGTATCACCTGTTGTTGCCAGTAATGGCGAGTCACTCATTCATGCAGATACCGGCTATTTCAGGTTATTTCCATTTATAGCGGAATCAACCGCCTTAAATGCATTAACAAAAGCAGAAGAAGCTTATGAAGCTGCAAAACAGTTTGGTAAATTTTCTAGAATTCTTGCTGGTTTTAAAGCAGAAGAGCTGAACATAACTATACCTGATTTTCATAACCTGATACTAAGATATGCTCAATTTACTCACGCGTGTAAGCAAGCCTTACCCGAACGGTTAGAGAAAGCCAGGGAATGCATCGCGTTTATTATAGATCATCAAGGTATTGTAAATACTTATCGCGAGATTATCGATAATAAAAACATCCCACTAAGGGTAATTCATCACGATACCAAAATCAGCAATGTATTGTTTGATAATCGTAACAAAGGGATATGCGTAATTGATCTTGATACGGTCATGCCTGGTTACTTTATTAGTGATGTCGGTGATATGATGAGAACTTATTTATCAGCAGCAAGTGAAGAAGAAACAGATTTTTCTAAGATTTGCACTAGAAAAGACTTCTTCAAAGCTATCCATGATGGATATATGCAAGAAATGGAAAGTGTATTAACGCCGGAAGAAAAGCAATATTTTACTTATTCCGGCGAATTTATAATTTATATGCAGGCAATCCGGTTCTTAACAGATTACCTGCAAAACGATATTTATTATGGCGCCAAGTATGAGGACCATAATTTTAACAGGGCCAGGAATCAAATTGTCCTGTTAAAGGAATATCTTAGAGCATTCCGGGATTGCTAAGACAAGTATGCTTATCATCGATTAATTCGAAATCTTTCCATTTTTATGCTGATCAAGACCAGGTGTCGATTCGGGTTCGACTGTAACCAGAAGTTTACCCTATTATCACTATATGTAAACTAGGTGTAAACTATATGATTGACCCTGTTATCACCCTGTTTAGACCCTGTTTGCACCCTGTTTACATATGGTTTAACCTGAACGCTATGCGGGCTGTCTTATCCGTCTATAGCTATACAGGTTATTGAATTAATTTTGAATTGGTTATACACACTGTCTTATCCGTCTACAGCTATACAGGTTATTGAAAAAGAGCCTGATCTTTAACGATGCAAGGCTCTTTTTTTTGGAGAGAAATTTAAAACAGGGATATTATTGCTTATCCCACCAAACTCTACCTGCGAGGTTATCGCCTCCGGGAACTGTCGATGAGGCTGCTTTATAGTTTATGCCGTTTTTGGCAGACTCGTCTATCGGATAAGGGAACCTGCGTGGAATTGTTCCGTTTGTTGCATTTCCAGGGTACACCACGGGTGTAAGGTCCGGAAATCCGCTTCTTCTCCAATTAGACCAGGTCTCATAGAAATTAAGCATGGTATTGGTATGTAGCCAGTATTGGGTATTGATTTGCTGCAGGCCTGTCAATGCCACATAAGGATGTCCGGTAACAAAAAGCTCGGCAGTTGCATCAGGTATGGCCATGCTGGCATCGTATTGTCCTAAATAAGTAATGGCTGCTTTGACCCCGTTCGCGTAATGGGTAGCAGCAGACCCTGCAATGCCCCATCTTTGCGCCGCTTCTGCAAGCAGAAGTTCACTTTCTGCATAGGTCAGTATAAATGTCAATCCATCTCTTTTAATCATGCCGGGATTGGGTGATGAATATTCAGGAAAAGTGGTATAGGATGGGTCTTGTCTTACATCCCGCCCTGCAATACCGCTTAGGTCCTTTCCGTTTGGCATACCTTTTTGCACAGCGGGATCGGCATCAAATGCTGCATTTTGATCCTTAGAAGACTCAGTCAGGTATAGCCTGGTAACAGCTACTTTACCCAGTCTCGGATCACCGGATGCTTTAAGCAGATCTATAAATGTCTTGGACCATTTCACATAATAGTTCTCTTGGCCGCCATCTCCGAGCAATACCTGGCTGCTCCTGTTTTGTGTTACCCTGGCTCCCGCAATGTCGTGTTTAATGAAAGCATTATCCGCATTGCCGGTCATCGTATTTGCTATTGCCCTTTGTGCATATGTCCTTGCTGTGTTTTCATCAACCTTTGTCAGTCTCATTGCCATACGCAGCAACAAGGTATTACCAAAGCGTTTCCATTTTGCCATATCACCCTGATAGATGGCGTCACCCGTAACCATATCGTTTCCGGTACCCAGTGCAGCAGTTGCTTCCTCTACTTCTTTAAGCAGATCCGCATAAATCACCTGCTGCGAATCATACTTTGGATTCAAAATACCAGTGTAAAAACCCAGTCCTGCCTCAGAATAAGGCACGTCACCATATAGGTCTGTCAACCGCTCAAATATCAGAGCCTTCCAGATTCTGGCAACCTGGTGCAAATTAGAATACTTTGTATTTCCTTTAGTAAACTCTATTACGTCTACGATTGGTCTTACCTGTTCAATATAAGCACCAACTGCATTGTTGCCCCAATATGCTGCAGTGTAGCCTTCATTCAACAGATACTTGTCTCCCGCCCAGTAACTCACCACAGTGGAAAGTCCCTGCATCATTGTGCTTGCATAGATCAGATTTGCTCTCCAGGTATCATAAGCAAAGTCTATACTTCCTGTATAGTTCAGTTGGGCGGTCGTAAGGGTATAATTGGGATCAAAATTGGTTGGCCCGTAAGCCACGGGGTTTGTATTGATGTCTTTAAAATCCTTGGTACAGCTCGCTGCTGTAAAGATGGCAATAAGTAAAAGACCATATATTTTTATGCTGTTCGTTTTCATCGCTGTTCGGTTTAATGATTAAAGTTTAACGCTTAGATTGATGCCGAATGTCCTGACGGGGGGTACACCACCCAACTCCAGTCCCGGGAAGCTTGCATTATAGCTCGATTCCGGATCAATATTGTCTGTTTTCTTCATGATAATGAACAGGTTCCGGCCAACTAAGCTCACGTTCAGCCCTTTTATTTTGTTATTAAATAGCTTTGCCGGGATGTTATAACCCAATGTTATTTGCCTGAACTTAATAAAGCTGGCATCCTGAACAAATTTATGCGATACGTTATTAGCCGTATTGAGGTAAAAATCTGCGGCTGTGTTGCCTAAAGCCTCACGGTTTTCAAGCGTTGCTTTATGCAGGCCAAAAATATAGCCGTAGTAATCGGTAGCTGAAAATACCTTACCGCCCCATTTTCCATCGAGAAGGAAAGACAGGGTAACCCCTTTATAAGTAAATTCGTTGTTCCATCCTGCAAACCATTTGTTGTAAGCTGATCCATAGGGTTTCAGTTCTCCCCTCTCGGGCGCACCAAGCGCGTCTTTTAATATCTCTCCATTTGCCCCATATTTGAAATCATATGCCATGATTTGGGAAGCGGCTTTTCCTGCTAAATTCTGCAAAAAGCCAACACCTGACCTCGAGGTGGCAACAAGCTGAGAAGGTACACCATCTGCAAGCGAAAGTACTTCATTTTCATTGTAAGATGCATTTAGTGATGACGTCCAGATAAAATCTTGATTTTTAAGGATCACACCGGAAATGAGCGCTTCTATGCCTTTGTTTTCAACTTCGCCCGAGTTCAGTACCGCCCCTGCAAAACCTGTGGTTGGCGAGGTGGTTGAAAATATGATCTCATTCTTTGATTTCTTTTTATACCAGGTCATATCGACGCTCACACGGTTGTTAAGAAACCTAAGCTCTGTACCAATCTCAAGTTCCGTAGCTGTCGACGCTTTTAAGCTTGAATTGGGAATGTTTACATTGTTGATATTTCCCAGCGGCTTTCCACCTAGTGTTTCACTCCTGAAAACATAAGTAAGAAGTGTCTGATAGGGATCTGTAGATTGTCCGACCCTGGCATAGCCGGCCCTGATTTTTCCGAACGATAAGGCCTCGGACTTTAATAACTCTGAAAAAATGAATGAAGCGCTGATAGACGGATAAACTACATTGAGTTTGTTGTCTTTTCCAGGGGTAGCCAGGGTTGAAAACCAGTCAGACCTTGCGCTCCCTGTGAGGTAAAGAATGTCTTTGTAGGTCAGTTCTAGTGTGCCATAAACGGAATGCGTTTCAGCTTCACTTTCCGTATATGATACCGATTTGTTTTTTGCGTTCAGGATATTATATACACCAAATATCGCGAAGTCGGTGCCATTGTTAGTAGTTTGACTGATCCGGGTATTTCTAAAGCTTGCTCCAAGATTTGGTGTAATGGTAAAATCCTCATCTACGGTAAATGGTTTACCCAACAGGAGATCTGCGTTTACATCTGCAAATTTGGTGCCCTGCTCGGCAATTTTACCGGCAACATAGTATGCTGTACCAGAAGGAACTACATTTTTGTACGTATCAGTATAGGCATCCCGTCCGGCTCGTCCTTGCAGGAATAGCCCATTATCAAAGACATAACGGGCACTGAAAGAAGCGATTTGACGATCACGCTTTGTATTGTTTACGAACTCGTTGGCAGCAAACCATGGGTTGGTAGCAAAGGTATTTCCCGTGTTGTACAGCACTTCGTTGCCGGCAGCAGTCTTTTCGGGTTTCAAATCCCTGATATCAATGCTTGTTGGCAGGAACAAGGCATTGTAGTTGGCGTTACCTGCCCCGTCTGAAAGCATCGGCCTATTTTTAGCCTGCTCCAGAATATAATTTATCCGGGCATCTATTGTGAGCCGTTTTATGGGATCAAATGTACCCACAAGATTAAAAGACTGCCTGTTCAGACCAGAATTTGGAACGACCGAATTGTTGTTGACGTCATTTGCGGAAAAACGTAACGCACCACCTTCAAAACTTTTATTTAGTGCTACCGTATTTGACCAGGTCCCTCCATCTCTATAGAAATTCTTAATGTTATTTTTTTGGGCAGAATATGGTCTGGATATGCCATCAAATTGGACCACGTTGCTTCCATCAAGCCTCGCACCCCAGCTGGATCCTCCAACTTGTCCTGCTGCCTGGGCATCTGCTGGCTTCACACCATTAGCGCCTTGTCCGTATACGTACTGCCAGTCTGTCCTGTCCATCACTTGTTCGATGACATAGTTGCTGTTAAACTCAATGCTGTTGCCCTTTCCACTTTTGGTGGTGATCAATATCACGCCGGCTTTGGCCCGGTAGCCGTAAAGTGCTGAAGCTGCAGCGCCCTTTAAGACTGAAATACTTTCGATATCATCCGGATTCAGGTTGCCGATTGCATCTCCAAGGTCAGGTGCATTGTCATACTGTCCCCCCGTGTTCCCATTTGGGTTTAAATTGTTTAGTCCAACCGGCTTATTTTCCATTGGGACGCCGTTGATCACATATAGGGGCTGATTGGACTGATTCAGACTGGATACTCCCCTGATCACTACGCTTGTCGAAGCGCCTGCGCCACCTGCTGTAGAACTGATGTCTAAGCCGGCAACCTTGCCGACAAGAGCATTGGCGATATTGTTTTCTCTTGCCTGGGTCAAAGACTCTCCCTGTACCTGAGAAACCGAATAGCCCAAAGCACGACGTTCCCTCCTGATACCTAATGCGGTTACAACAACTTCATTCAATAGTTTGGTATCCTCCAGAAGTACGATTTCAAGATCTGTCTTATTGTCGACCGCAACCTCTTGAGTTTGAAAGCCGGCGAACGAGATAACCAGTACAGCACCGGCAGGAACTGACATTGAAAATCTTCCATTGATGTCTGTCGATGATCCTGCACCAGACCCTTTTACCCGAACTGTAGCCCCGGCTAAGGGCTCACCTGCATTATCCTTTACGATACCTGTAATTTTAATGTCCTTTCTCCGGCTGATCACAATCAGTCCTTCGTCAGAGATGGAATATTTAAGATTGGTATTGCATAGGATTGCAGCAAGTACATCTGTAACCAAGGTGTTTTTTACAGATAATGTCACATATTTATTTACAGGTACGTTTGCCGAACTGTACACAAAATGATAATCGCTGTGCGCTTCAATCATTTTCAAAACCTCGCTCAACTTGGTTTTGGTCACGTCCAGGCTAATCTTTTGCTGGGAAAAGACAGCTGCCGAAACATTGAGGCAGGTTATGAAAATTATGATACAAGTCAATTTCATTAAAATAATGAATTTTAAGAACACCCTGTATTCAGGGCGCGCTTGCAGTAAGTAATAATTAATCATATTTTTGTTTTTTTTGGTTGCTATAGTATTTGGCAGCAATTTGTTTGCGCATAACTGCCATTTGCTTCATATCAAGAAAAATTATAGGGGCAGTGCGTCAACACTGTCCCTTTTTTTTATTTTGATATGGTAATTTGTTTTCCTTTTATTTCATAGTTAAAATATTCTGCTGTTTGTAATGCATTTAAAGCTTGTTCAATATTTTCCACGGGAAAAGATGCCGTAAAATGGTACTTCTCTACCTCTTTGTCAGTGAATATGATTTGTATATTATACCAGCGTTCCAGGACTTCCTTAAGTTCTCTAAAGCATTGGTCCGAAATTTCAAGCCGGCCTTTTGTCCAGGCAACCTCAGTAATAGTGCTATCATTTACCTTGGTATAATGGTTGATCGCAATTTCCGGCAGTTGTTTTTTGGCCCTAGCTGATTTATTTTCCGGGGCATGGATATCCGGCGTTTTATAGAAGGTTACTTTTTGACTCGGCCTTAACATAATAGAACTGCCTTTACTGCCTTTGCCTTCCATTACGATAAGCCCCTTAATTAAAGTTGTCTCTGAGGTAGGCTCGTTGGGATAAATTTTAACGTTAAAAGATGTACCCAAAACATTGATATCGAAATCTTCGGTATGCACTTTAAAAGGTTTGTCCTTTTGATGCATTACGTCAAAAAAAGCCTCCCCAATCAAATTTACTTCTCGGGTTTGTTCATTAAAACCTTTAATGATGGACAATGAGCTTTTGGAGTTCAATAAAATTACTGTTCCATCTTTAAGTGCGATCCTTTTGCGCTCACCAGCTTTTGTGATAAAGTTGTTGACCGTGCTTTGCCTGCTTTCCTGCTTATACTCCCCCTTTTTATACAGTAAAGAAGCGCCGACCACCAGCAATATAGCAGCGGCAATTTTAAACCAGTTGTAGTTCTTATGGATCCAGACCCCCTTATTGGTATGGCCAATGTGTTCTTTTAGCAATTCCGTTTGCACATTCAATGGCTTTTTATTGCCGCTCAGTATTACGTATAGCCGTCTTGCTTCTGTAATTACAACCTCCTGTTCAGGGTGGGCCACAATATAATTTTCCCAGTAGGCGACACAGCGTTTATCCGTTCCGGCACAATAAAGCTGAAAAGTATTATCTACTAAAAAGTCTTCGACATTGAAAAGACTGCGATCAATCATCATATTTATGCTTTTATAAAGACAGTGCCTGAAAACTTCTTTTTTTCCTAAGGAAATTTTACTTTTTTTTATTTCCTGTTCTAAAAGGGCTTCCTCAAGGCTTCTGTTAGAAAAGCGACGCGATGATTATGGATGCTGGGATGATATTGATTTTAATCTTTTAATTCTTTTCTCAATATTTTAAGTGCATCGTAAATGGTATTATAAGCAGTTTTGATCGTTTGGTTGGTTTGCTGGGCAATTTGTTCGTAACTCAGACCGTCAAAAAATTTTAAATGAACGAGCTGCTTCTGCCTAAATGTTAGTTTCTGAAGTGCTGTTTTCAATTTATACCTCACCAACTCATCCGTCTGGACCTTAACAATGAATTCTTCATAAGACATTTCCATCCATTCTCCGTCAGAACCTGCGTTTTGTAAGGCATAATTTATCTTTTTTTTACGTTCGAGTAACCGGAGGATCTTACGTTTTACAAATGTGCGCAAGTAGGCATGGACATTGTCAACTCTGTTTAGCTGTGCATGTTTTTCCCAAATCGTAACAAAAACCTGATCGGTTGCTTCCCCTGAAGTTTCCGCATCACCACAAACACGGATCCCGAAGTTTACCAGGTCATAATAGAGTGCCTTATAAAGGTCAAAAAATGCGTCCTGATCCCCTATTCGCAGACGCTCCCATAACAGATGACGAACAAGTTGATTATCCATTTGGCTAGTTTAGGTTCTAACAATGTAAGAAAATCTGCTGATATAATTTCAAGAAATTTGATTTCAAAAATATAGTTTTTCGAAAACGAAACAAATCAATTAATTAAGACAAAAAGACATTGCTAATTCCCGAATTTGCAATTAAATTTGAGTGCAAATCTTTAATTTTCAGGGTACTGCATATCAAAAGGCTGAAGTCGGTTACGCACTATTGATTAGAGTTTCGCTGTTATATTGCTGAACAGTTGCTAGAGCTTGCGACAAGTCACATAGCAGATTAACATGCAGAAAGAGGATATAGGTCGATGACCATTTCAAAAAAAGCCGTTCTATTTATCGCATTTCACGATGCAACAAATAGAACGGCGTAGGACAAATATTTAAAACAAATATTTTGTGCTTAAGAAATTTGAACTGTTGCTGTCCACAATTTCGTTAATCAGGTGTTTATTGCTCTCATTTAATTTCGTTGCTACCAAAGATCTGATCGAGAATGATCTTAGGGCATCAACTACGGATAGAGTCCCCTCTGCGCTGTCTTTTCTACCTGTAAACGGAAATACATCCGGTCCACGCTGGCATTGACAGTTAATATTAACCCTACTTACCTGGTTAACCAGAGGGTCAATCAATGCGGCAACCTCTTCATCGTCGTCACTAAAAATACTAACCTGTTGTCCATGGGTTGATTCGATCAGGTACTGTACAGGCTCTTCCAGATCATCAAAAGCAATTACTGGTATTACCGGACCGAATTGCTCTTCCGTATACAACTTCATATTCCTGTTAACAGGATATACAATAGCAGGATAAACAAACGATTCTACTGTATCACCGCCATTTTCATTAATTACTTTAGCACCATGCGCAACGGCGTCGGCAATACAATCTTTAAGATAGGCAGGTTTCTGCGGTTCTGGGAGTGGTGTTAAAGCAACACCTTCTTCCCATGGCATACCAAATTTGAGCTTGGCCACAGCAGCTGATAACTCTTTCAAAAATACATCAGCGAGACTGCGATGTATAAAAATGATTTTAAGCGCTGTACATCTTTGTCCGTTAAATGACAAGGAACCAAGGACAGTTTCCTGCACGGCAAGCTTAACGTCTGCTTTAGCGGTAATTATTGCAGCATTCTTGGCATCAAGGCCAAGAATGGCACGCAGTCTGTTTACTTTAGGATGGAGTTTTTTCAATTCATTGGCCACCTTACTGGAACCAATCAAGGTTAAAACATTAATCTCGCCAGACTTCATCAGATCCGGTATGATCTTATTTCCACGACCATATATCGTATTTACTACCCCCTTAGGAAAACAATCTCTGAAAGCTTCCAATAAAGGATAATGTAATAAAGTACCATGTTTTGGTGGTTTAAACAGCAGCGTATTGCCCATGATCAGAGCTGGAATTAATGTAGTGAACGTTTCATTCAATGGATAATTAAATGGTCCCATACAAAGTACCACACCAAGTGGTGACCGTCTGATCTGCGCTACAATACCCTGCTCTATGCTGAATTTAGACGATTGCCTGTCCAGATCTTTCAACGCATCAATAGTGGCATATATATATTCAACTGTCCGGTCAAATTCTTTTACAGAATCGGCGTACGACTTCCCGATCTCCCACATTAGCAATTTTACCACAATTGCTTTCTTTTCTATGATTCTATGAGTGAATTGCTCCACACAGTGAATGCGGTTTGCCACACTCATGGTCGGCCACGCTCCTCTTCCGTTATTATAGGCTGCTACAGCCGCCTGAAGCGCCTCGTCAGCCTCTTTTTCACTACACAGCGGATAAGTACCAATTAGTTTCCTTTCCAGGCCTTTTTCTGTCCGGATACAAATCGGAGACAAAACCTCATGCACTTCACCTGTCCAGGGACGCATTTCGCCATTGCTAAGGTATTCGCGCTGGTGTACTTCTACAGATAATTTAAACTCTTCAGGGATTTGATCTTCTGTAACGAAAATTGAATCTAGCTGATCTTTTGAAAACATTTAGTTAATATTAGTTTTAGGTATTAATTTATTCGTATTATAAATTTGTGATAGGCCTATACTTTGGTACAAGGATCTTCATAATTATCCAGGCAATTAAATAAGCAACAGCGCAAATGGCAAACATGATGGTATAACCGGTTTCGATATGTCCAAGCGCTTTATATTTATCAAACAGAAAACCACCTAGCTTTGTGATCAAAACACCGCCAATACCACCGGCCATGCCTCCTATACCGACAACAGAGCCAACAGCCTTTTTAGGGAACATGTCAGATACAGTTGTAAAGATATTAGCAGACCATGCCTGATGGGCAGAAGCACCTATACCGATTAGAAGAACAGGGATCCAGAAAGTAATGTGACCAAGTGGTTGTGCTGCAAGAACAACCAGGGGAAACAAAGCGATCACTAACATTGCTTTCATACGTCCGTCGTACACTCCGTGGCCCTTTTTTATAAAGTACATCGGAAACCAGCCGCCGCCAATACTACCAAACATGGTCATACTGTATAAAACAGCTAAAGGTATCATTACCTGTGTATCAATCATTCCGTATTGGTCTTTAAGATATGCAGGTAACCAGAACAAGAAAAACCACCACACCCCATCTGTCATAAACTTACCGACAGTAAATGCCCAGGTCTGTCTGTAACCAAGTAATTTAAACCAGGCAACTTTTGCTTCCGGTGCTACACTTTCTTTCAAAGGGCTTTCGTGCTCGGCTTCATCGCTATTGATATAAGCAAACTCTTCAGGCGATAGCTTTTTCTGCTTTTCTGGTTTATCATAGAATTTAAGCCAGAATGCGAGCCATAAAAGGCCTACAGCACCAATGAGGATAAAAGCAGTTTCCCAACCCCAGTGTTTAGCTATATAAGGTACGGTTAATGGTGCCAGGATAGCACCAACATTGGATCCGGAGTTAAATATTCCCGTTGAAAATGATCTTTCTTTTTTTGGGAAATACTCTGCAGTTGCCTTTATGGCCGCAGGAAAGTTTCCAGATTCACCAAAGCCCAGGACTGCTCTGGAGAACATAAAGCCGGCAATTGAAACCGATACAGCTCCGATGCCCACAAAACCCAAAATGGTCGATATGCCTTGTCCCAAAGGAATGGCCAAAGCATGTATAATCGCACCAACAGACCAAATGATAATTGCCCATGCATAGCCTTTTTTTGTACCCAGCTTATCAATTATCCTACCTGCAAATAACATAGATATGGCATAGGTAAATTGGAAAACCGCTGCGATATCTGCATAATCACTATTGCTCCAACCAAATATCTCTTCCAGATGTGGCTTTAATAAGCTCAAAACCTGGCGATCAAGATAATTAACAGTTGTTGCAAAGAATAATAGTGCACAGATAGTCCACCGGTAGTTTCCCATTTTGGTCTCTTTCATTATATTTGGTTTAATTT
>CAMLDJ010000131.1 GCA_946478755.1 uncultured Pedobacter sp.
ACTGGAATGAGCCATTAAATAGTTTTTACAAGGCTGCCTGCGAAAAAACACAAAGTTATTTTTCTGCTGCCCATATTGCAAAACCTATATTTCTTGGGGCCTTTGACAACCTTTATTTAACTGGCATGCAAAGCAATGTGGGTTATACGAACTTATTGGCTTTTGCCAAAGCTACACCTTATATAGCTGGCGTCGATCTTCACATACACCATGGGATCAATGAGGAGATGGTCCTGGCACTGAATTTTGCAAAGGAAAGAATAAGAGAAGATCAGAAAATGCTGGTAACGGAATTTTCGTTGATGAAACACTGGCGGAATAACAACAACACCGACATTGCAGCTGCCTTTATAGCTGCGGCCAATGCCAGTACAACAGATAGGATTTTCCCTCCACCAGCTAACCTATCCAAAAATTACCAGTATATAGATTACGCTTTAAAAAATCCAAGGCCGGCAGAAGAGTGGTACGCATTCTGGAAGAATTCGCCTTATCTCGAGAATAGGAAGACCTATTTATGCGCTGGCTATAGTATTTTTAAAAGCACTGGAAATATTTTCCTGACATTTTATGCGCTAAGGCAATCTTACCCTTTAAATACAGATTTTACAGTCAGCACCGATCCATGGGTTTTAAATGGATTGTTTATGAACCGCTCTGTAGAGCCGCTAAACGGAAGGAGCCAGAAGTCCTACAGTTTTCTGGATCAGTTTATCCAGATCGTAAACGATGAAAATCCCTGCAACTAATTCTCATAACGAACCTTAAACCAAAGAAGACCAATATGAATCATTTTACTCAACTGCTTGGCCACAAGCTAAAATACCTGATCGCCGGGCTATTTATTGCGCTATCGGGCACTTCATATGCGCAACAAACCCGCGTAACAGGAAAAGTCTCCGGTACCGACGGCGATCCCCTTATTGGTGTTAGTATAGCCGTTAAAAATACAAAAGAGGCGACCCTGACGGATGCAAACGGGGCATATGCTTTAAGTATCACTACAGCGAATCCTATATTGATCTTCAGATATATAGGTTATGCCGCTCAGGAAATTGAATTAAACGGAAGAACCAGCTTAAATGTGACCTTAAAATCGGAAAGTAAGGACTTAGACGAGATCGTGGTCATCGGTTATGGAAATGTTAGAAAAAGCGATTTAACCGGGGCGGTAGCTTCAATAAAGGCGGAGGACCTGACAAAAGGCACCAATATCAATTTACAGCAGGCCTTACAGGGAAGGACTCCTGGCGTTCAGATCTATCAGAAAAGTGGCGAGCCCGGTGCCGCAATGAGTGTGCAGATACGGGGTATTACATCGATCACCGGCAATAATGCACCATTGTATGTCATCGATGGAATGCCGGTAAACGATGCAGTGGCTATCGGATCGGCCAGCACGGGCGGTGCCACCAATAATCCCAATAACAGAACACCTTTAAATGCCCTGAATCCATCAGACATTGAATCCATGGAAATTTTAAAAGATGCTTCTGCTACGGCTATTTATGGCTCCAGGGGTGCTAATGGTGTGGTGCTGATCACCACAAAAAAGGGGAAGACGGGGAAAATGACTGTTAATTATAACGCGACTTACGGCCAGCAGCAGATCGCCAATACCCAGGACTTTATGACAGGTGAGGAGTATACCGCAGTCATTAACGGTATCATTGCTGATGGTAATCTTAACCCCAGTGTTTATCAACCTGTTTCAGGGACAAACTATAACACGAACTGGCAAAAATTATTATTAAGAGATGCCGCTATACAGTCGCACGACCTTTCTTTTAGCGGAGGCGCCAGCAATACCAAATATTACATTTCCGCAGGTTATTTTGATCAGAATGGCGTGATGCTCAATTCCGGCACCACCAGGTACAATGCAAAAGTAAATGTCGAAACCAGTGTGCCATCCAAATACAGTGTCGGCATAAACTTCAGCACAGCCTATATCAGAGATAATTATAATGCCAATGGCGTTGGCTTAAATGACAATGCAAGCGCTTTATATATGGCCCAGAATTACGACCCAACGCAGCCGGCTTACGACACCGATGGATCTTATTTCAGATCCTCCCTGATGGCCCCGATGGACAATCCCTTAGCCGTTATTAACGGCCAGTATTCAATTGGTGATACCTATCGCACATTTGGAAATATGCATGCGGAATACTTCTTTGTTCCATCATTATCTGCAAAAGTAAGGCTGGGTGCAGACTTCAACAGTTCACAAAGATCTTTTTGGATAGACCCTTCCACCTTAACCGGGGCATCCTATGGAGGCTATGCTGATGTGCGGGATGGCAAACGGGGTTATTACTTGCTGGAAGGCACGCTGAACTATAATAAAGAGTTTGGCATTCATAAAATATCAGCGGTAGGCGGTGCCACTTATGAGCGTTACACCTCCAGTTCATTGATTGCCAATGCGCGTTCCTTTGCATTACCGGATCTGACCTATTTCGCACTCGGTTCCGGTGTACCTACATTAAATGGCGTCGGCAATGGGGTACAGGAAAATATATTGTTATCTTATTTAGGCCGGGTAAATTACTCCCTTTTAAATAAATACCTGTTTACCGCCTCTTTAAGGGTAGATGGTTCGGCAAGATTCGGACCGGAGAACAGGTTCGGTTACTTTCCTTCCGCTGCTGTGGCATGGAAAGTTAAACAGGAGGATTTTCTCAAGGACATCAGTTTTATCGATGACCTGAAGCTGAGAGCCAGTTATGGAGCTATCGGTAATCAGCCCAACAGCAATTATCTTTATTTTACTACCTATTCCGGCGGAAGAGATGCTGTTTTCAACGGACAAAGGGTAAGCACTTTAGCTCCTTCACGTAGCCCGAATGCTGCTTTGCAATGGGAATCTGCCCAACAGATTGATCTGGGATTTGATTTTGGCCTGATCAGGTCAAGGATCACAGGAAGCCTGGATTATTATAACCGAAAAACTTCTAATCTTCTGTACAGTGTGCCACAGCCATTGAGTTCCGGTTTCGCAGCAAAAACAGAAAATGTCGGTGCGATGAGAAATACGGGATGGGAGTTAGCACTGAACGGTACGCTGGTAGATGGTAAAGATTTTAAACTGGATGCTAATTTTAACCTTACCACCTTAAAAAATGAGATTCTCAGCCTGGGAGGGGTGTCGGAGTTCATAGGAACCGGGCCCGGCAACGTTGGCGAGTACAGCATACTTAGGCCTGGAGAATCTATAGGCTCTTTTTACGGGTATGTTGTTGACGGTATCTGGCAAACAGGCGATGATTTCTCCAGTGCACAACCAGGAGTGAGACCCGGAGACTTCAAATACAGGGATCAGGATGGGAACAAATTAATTAACGCCAATGACCAGGTCATACTGGGCAGTTCTCTTCCTGATTTTTATTACGGTTTCAACACCAATTTAAGTTATAAAGACCTTTCTCTTTCTGTATTCGTGGAGGGTTCACACGGTGCGAAAATGTTAAATAGCAGTTTAATGGATTCTTATTACGCAGTAGATTTCAGGAGAAACAAACTAGCCGATTTGTACCTGAACAGGTGGACAGCAACCAATCCAAGCACCGAATATCCGTCTTTTATACCAGGAGACGTTCAGGGTGCAAGAAAAGTGAACAACAAAACGGTAGAAGATGCGTCGTATCTAAGGTTGCAGTCGGTCCGGCTCGCTTACAAATTGCCCCTCAGCAAGTACAAATTTATCAGCAATGCGACCATATTTATCAGTGGCCAGAATCTGTACACTTTCACCAAATACAGCGGTGTAGACCCTGCAATAAATGCCAATGGCGACGATATCTTGAGGGTAGATTATAACTCCTATCCTTTAACCAGAACTTTTACCGGCGGAATTAGCGTTCAGTTTTAATCTAAAAAATAAAATAAGATGAAAAATATTTCTATATATATATGCCTGCTGGCACTGACAACCGGCTTGGTTTCCTGCAAAAAGTTATTGGAGGTAACGCCAAACTCGGAATTCGCTCCCGGCAATGTACTAACTACAGAAAATGGTATTAAATCTCTACTGTTTTCTGCATACGCACAACAGCAAACCCAACAAAACTCCAGATTTGTAATTAATGACTCAGAAATGTGCACCGACATGGCATTCAATTCCGGTGGTGCAGAAAATGGTCAGTTACTTCCCATTATCAACTTTACCTGGAATACAGATGTATTGACATTTCAAGGTGATATCTGGGCACCCAATTACCGATGTATCAGAGATGCCAACGGTGTGATAGAAAACATAGACCAGGTAAAAACATCTGATGCCACCAAAAGACTGTTCAAGGCCGAAGCACGTGTTTTGAGAGCACATGCTTATACCATCCTTTACAATTGTTTTGGCCCTGTACCGTTAAGGATTTCCACATCACAATCAGGGGATCTGGCCAGAGCAACAGATGACGAAATGAAGGCTTTTATAGAAACAGAAATTATGGAATCCGTAGCTGATCTGCCTGATCCCGGGAAAGAAGATGCTTTTGGCCGGATGAATAAAGGGAATGCAACCGGCATTCTTGCGAAATTTTATTTGAACACCAAACAATGGCAGAAAGCTGCCGATGCAGCTAAAACAGTGATCGACTTCAACTATTATACGACCAATCAATACCCGTTTAAAGATCTGTTTAAAGTAGCCAACGAAGGTATAAGTAACAAAGAGATGATGTTGGTTCTGCAGTGCAGAAATGAAGTCGATTTCGGCAACTGGTTTATGGCCGGCGCTTTACCTCCCGCTTTTAAAAGTACGCCACAGGTACCCGAATTTGTGTACCAGCCAACAATGTCCAACTTTGCCACGCAATACCGCCTGCGAACCGCATTTGTCAATACCATAGCTGCAAATGATCTGCGACGTTCTTTAATCTGTACCAGCTATATTAACAATAGCAATGCAACTGTAAATATATTAGCAGGGGACAATGCAAGAAGCTTTAAATATTGGGATAACAGTACTATTGGCAACAATAGTGGTAATGATGTGCCTATCTTGAGGTATGCGGATATCCTGCTGTGCAGAGCGGAAGCATTAAACGAATTATCAGCTATTCCACCGGGAGAATGTTTTACGCTGATCAACCAGGTAAGAACGAGAGCCGGTTTACCAAACCTTACGCTAATAGAGGCGCCGACCAAGGAAAGTTTTAAAACTGCCCTTTTCAGGGAAAGAGGCTGGGAGTTCATTTCCGAAGGTAAGCGGCGCGAAGACCTGATTCGCCAGGGCACCTTTATTTCCTCTGCAATAGCCCGCGGCATATCTTCAGAATTGGCCACTGCAGATAAAGTTCTGTTCCCGATTCCCTTATCAGAAATACAAGCCAATAAACTCTGTATACAAAACCAGGGTTACTAATATTTATTCAGGAAAGACCTAAGCGGTCTTTCCTTTCATCCAAATTTCATTTCTTATGATCAGATATATTTTCCCTATAGTCCTTACACTTTTATCACTGGGTTTACATGCACAGTCTTCCAGATGGACAGAAGAGAAAGCAAATGCATGGTATCAACAACAAGCCTGGCCAAGAGGCTGCAATTTCCAACCCAGTACCGCCATCAACCAATTGGAAATGTTTCAAAAAGACAGCTATGATCCGGTAACCATTGACAGAGAACTGGGTTGGGCTCAGGATCTGGGGTTCAACACCATGCGGGTATACCTTCATCACCAGCTGTGGACATCAGACAAAACAGGCTTTAAAGACCGTTTAAATAATTATTTAAAGATCTCTGATAAACATGGGATCAAAACCATCCTGGTGTTTTTTGACGATTGCTGGAACGATACCTATAAACCTGGCAAACAACCTGAGCCTAAGACCGGCGTTCACAACAGTGGATGGGTACGGGATCCCGGAACGATGATCTATACGCACCCCGATACGCTGGCAGTTTTAGAAGCCTATGTTAAAGACATCATGACCACTTTTAAAACTGACAAAAGAATTCTGATGTGGGACCTGTATAATGAGCCTGGAAACAACAAGCAGTTCGAGAAAAGCCTGCCACTGCTAAAAGCCGTTTTCCAATGGGCCAGAGCCGTAAATGCTGAACAGCCGGTCACTGCAGCTGTCTGGTCAAATGACAAGAATTTTTTTGGCCTGAATACCTTTCAACTCCAAAACTCAGATGTGATTACCTACCATAACTACAGTTATATCGAGAACCATAAAAATGCCATTGACACCTTAAGAAAGTACAAAAGGCCCCTCATCTGCTCAGAATATATGGCCCGCAGAAACGGCAGTCTGTTCCAGATCATCATGCCTTTATTAAAGAAAGAAAAAATAGGGGCCATTAACTGGGGTTTTGTATCCGGTAAAACAAATACCATTTATGCATGGGACACCCCAATGCCTGGCGGAAAAGAACCCGCCCTTTGGTTTCATGATATTTTAAGAAAAGACGGCAAGCCATTCAGTGCGTCGGAAGTTGAGTTCATCAGGGAGTTAAATGGTAAGAAATAACATCAATATGTCAATTCACATAAGAATTAGTGCCGGTTTGTTGCTGCTTGCGCTCTTTACAAACGCTTGTGCACAACAGAAAAACGAGGCAGGCCTAACAAAGACTTTTAGCGATCCCGCTGCACCTGTGGGTGATCTATCGCTTACCGTACCAGCTGTGGTCAAGCCCATACTTGATGTCTGGATGAGAGATACCTACGTCACCTATGGCCCGGATGGTTTTTATTATCTTACAGGAACAACCGCGACACCTGGCAGAGTTTTTCCCGGCCAGGTACACTGCTGGGACTATAACGATGGTTTATACCTATGGCGGTCTAAGGATCTTAAAAACTGGGAGGCACTCGGCGCAATCTGGTCATTTGACAAAGATGCTGCTGCCTGGCAAAAGAAGGGAACGCCTGTTAAGCCCGGAGCACAATCGCTGAATGGCGACCCTTTGGATTCCATATACCGGGCGGTTTGGGCCCCGGAGCTCCACTATATGAAAAATCAAAAGAAATGGTTGTTAGTTGCCTGCCTTAACGGAGGGAACGGGTCTTTTGTTCTGGAAAGCGTATCGGGTAAACCCGAAGGGCCTTATAAAAACATCAAAGGGAACGAAAATAAAGCTATTTTTGATAACATAGACCTGAGCATCTTTGAAGATACTGACGGCGAGGCTTACCTGGTTGGCCATAATCACTATATTGCCAAAATGAAAAAAGATCTGAGTGATGTTGCTGAGCCCTTCAAAACACTTAAAGAAACGCCTTATAACCCGGAACCCTATATCGAAGGGGTTTGGCTGGATAAGCACGAGGGAAAATATCAACTGGTACAAACCGTATGGTCCGTCCCCCAGGCAGATAAAACCTATAGCTACATCAGAAATGATAAAAAAGACAAGATCTTATACAGTTATGATGTAGTCGTGGCTGAATCAGATCATATTTACGGCCCATACGGACCGCGGTATCCGGCCATCCTCCAGGGCGGACACAATAATTTCTTTAAGGATAAAGATGGGAACTGGTGGTCGACCACCTTTTTTAACCCCCGGGGCGTAATGGGAACAAAGTATCCTGTCACGTGCAGACCAGCCGTTGTTCCTTTACAATGGAAGAACAATCGATTAATGCCAGATCCGGAAGCAGCAAATGATTTCTATTCCACCTTAAAAAATTAATAGGATGAGCACAACAATTAAATTCTGGCGTCTTACGCTTCTCCTTTGTGGCTTCGCTACAACAAATGCTTATTCCCAGCAATTGGGACTCAATTTTAATCACAACCCAGAAAATATTGATTTTAAATATGTAAAGAAGATCGATGTGAAATGGATTAGAATTACGCCTAGAATTCTGGATTATATCGATGGCAAGTTAGATGCAAAAACGGACACGGGTATACAGAAGATCGTCGAGGCTGGCAAAATGGGCTACCAAATCGCTTTTGGCTTTAGATGGGACTTTAAACATAGGAATCTGGCGATGCCCCTGCCCGGATCTGCCAGAGAAGCCGAGTATTTCAAAACAGTGGATCTCCTGTTGGACCGCGTAGGTAAATATGTAGATATATTCAAGCTTGGCAACGAACCAAATCTCGAAACGATCGAAAGTGATCTGCAATACGATAAAGAAAAGAAAGTGCCGCTCGTCACCTTCACCGCCCGGTTAATGGAGCATGTTATCGGATATTATAAAAGCCATTCATCCTGGAAAATGCCCGAAATCTATGCCGGTTCCTTACCTGCGCTGTTTGAAAAAGCGCAGCAACAGAAACCAGGCGTTTATGAACTGATCAAGTTTGCTCAGGATCGTCCGGAAGTTAAAGGCTTTGCCGTGCATCTACACATCGCAGATACCCTTCAAATACCTGAAGCTTTAGCCTTTGTAAGATCCATCATGCCCGAAAAGCCTATCATTGTTCCGGAATTCTCTTTGTTTCGCTTATACAACCAACACTTTGGCGATCAAATAGCGGCAAGTGATCGTGGGTCGGCATTTGTAAAAAAATACCAGCTTCCTCCCGGTATTAAAGTTCACGAATGGTTAAGTTTAGTGAACGCAGGCAAAATTCCACACCAGCAATGGGAGGAAATGTTTCTATCCCAGGATTGGTATCCGGCTCATTATCTGAATACTTATTATCGATATTTCACCAAATATCATGTGGTATTGGCTACCTATCCCTTATTACAACAGGGCTTTGATAAGGCGGTGAAGCCCAAATCAGCATCCTGGTTTTTAAACCCTTTGTTTTTGCAGAAATCCTTCGGCTTAAATGCGCAAAAGGAGTACGAGATCAATCCACTTTCTTATCGGGACTTTATCCGCCTTTTAAAGAACAACCAGCCATCCACTTTGCAGTAGGCCTCTGAAGAATGACAGATCTCGTTCGGGAATTTTTGATGTTAATCAAGTAAAATGAAGCATATTATAACTATTTGTTTTTTGAGTTCAGTCTTCTTCACCAGTTGTGTACAACGACGGGAAAAAGAAGAAAAACCTAACATCGTAATCATCTATATTGACGATTTAGGCTATGGCGATTTAAGCTGCTATGGGGCAAAGGCATTGAAAACGCCACATATTGATGAATTAGCAAATAATGGACTTCTTTTTACGGATGCCCACAGCGCTGCCTCTACCTGTACGCCCTCCAGGTATTCTTTACTAACAGGAACTTATGCTTTCAGAAACAATGCAGCGATTTTGCCGGGTGATGCACCTTTAATTATTAATCCAAACCAGCAAACCATCGCAGATATGCTTAAGAGCGCAGGTTATACCACCGGAGTGATTGGCAAATGGCACCTCGGACTGGGAGATGGAAAACCAGATTGGAATGCTGAAGTTAAGCCCGGTCCCGGGGAAATTGGCTTTGATTATAGCTTTTTAATTCCTGCAACGCCAGATCGGGTGCCGACCGTATTTGTAGAAAATAATAGGGTGTTGAATCTGAATGTCAACGATCCCATTTCAATCAACTATGATCAACAAATAGGGGATGATCCCATAGGCTTAGCGCATCCCGAATTGTTAAAGATGAAGGCCGATACGCAGCATAGCGGGACTATTGTAAATGGAATCAGTCGCATTGGCTTTATGAAAGGCGGACACCATGCCTATTGGAAAGATGAAGATTTTGCCAGCGTTTTAACCAAAAAAGCAGAGGAATTTATTACGACTAATAAAGATAAGCCCTTCTTTCTGTATTACGCATTGCCGGGAATACATGTACCCAGGTCGCCAAATGCCAGATTTATTGGCGCCACTAAAATGGGTCCGCGGGGCGACGATATCATTCAAATGGATTGGATGACCGGCCAGATTGTCAAAATTTTGCGTGAGCTAAATATAGAAAAGAATACCCTGATCATATTTACGAGCGATAACGGCCCTGTATTAGACGATGGCTATGCCGATCAGGCAGTAAAATTAATTGGGGATCACCGTCCATCCGGTATGTATAAAGGTGGTAAATACAGTGCTTATGAAGGCGGGACCCGCATGCCTACCATCACGTACTGGCCAAACAGGATACAAGCGGGAAAGAGCGATGCGCTCATCAGCCAGGTGGATTTATTTGCTTCATTGGCGAAATTAGTGCATCAGGATGATCTTCCTGCAGGGACTGCTCCGGATAGTCAGGATCTGTTGCCGGCTTTGTTAGGTAAATCAAAAAAGGGTAGGGAGGTGATGTTAGAAGAGTCGTTTACCATGTCCGTCAGATCAGGTCATTGGAAGTATGTCGAACCTGTTTCGAAAAAGACGCCAGACTGGTTAGCCAATAAAGATGTGGCTACCGGCCTACAGAAAACTCAGCAATTATACGATCTGAAAAACGATCCTCAGGAGAAATATAACCTCGCAGGCAAGTTTCCTTCAAAAGTAAAAGAACTCAGCGCATCTTTAGAAAAGATAAAAAAGCGTCGGGTTGAGCATTAACCGAAAGACTAGATTTCTCCATTTTTAACGATCAGAACCCCTTATTTTATGAATGAGGGGTTTTTTATGGAGTCAAATTCTGGCTGCCTGCGACGAAATATATCTATACATCACCTGTTCATTTTGATGGTTTCTGCGTGAATTTAAAAACATCATCCCCCATAAGTTTGTTCTTTGCTGTTAAACGCTAATTTACTGACAGCAATATAGATAAAATAGGATTTGTGGTGGATTGAAATGAATAAAGGTGTGTTTAAAAGTAAAATTGAATTATAAATATTATATAATTATCTTGTATAGTATTATAATCTTACAATAAGACGCACGATCCTGCAATAACCAGCAAACTATACTGTTTATGCCGGTTTTTAGCACAAACCAATTACACTACGCTTATTTAAAGTAAAAACCTAACAATTACCTAACCAAACAAAACGCTATGAAAAAACAAACCACAAAGATCACAACCTGAAAAAGAGGTTAATCCACCACATGCCGGCACACTGGCATGCTTTCCCGAGAAAAATTTCTTCAATTTTTACAAAATCTACTAATCATTATGAGAAAGTTTTTACTAATCTTATGCCATCTCCTCGTTTGCCTGGTAACACTTGCACAGGCGCAAAACAGGATAACCGGAGTGGTTACTTCAGCGAAGGACGGCAGTAATGTTACCGCCAGTATACTCATTAAAGGCACATCACGAGGAGTTTCCTCAAATTCAGAAGGTGCTTTTTCACTCGACAACGTACCAGCTAATGCGGTCCTGGTGGTTTCATCTGTAGGCTATGAGAAGCTGGAAGTACCGGTAAACGGCCGTTCGGTCATCAATATTGTACTCCAGTCCAGTGAGCGGTCTTTAGAAGAGGTAATGGTCGTCGCTTATGGTACCGCGAACAGAAATACTTATACCGGATCCGCTGCTGTAATTAAGCAGAGTACCATTAAAGATGTACCGGTAACTTCATTTGAAAGTGCCATGATCGGCCGCGTACCCGGCGTGCAGGTTACCGCGGCTTCCGGACAGGCGGGCTCGGTACCGAGCATCAGAATCCGCGGCATAGGCTCAATGAACGCAACAAATGAGCCGTTGTATGTGATTGATGGAGTGCCGGTTGTGTCTGGAGATGTTGCTCAGTTTTCCAGCAGCACTTATGTCACAAATAATGTGATGAACGCATTGAACCCGGCCGATATCGAATCCATAACCATATTGAAAGATGCTGCCGCATCCTCATTATATGGTTCCCGGGCTGCAAACGGGGTTGTTCTAATCACTACCAAGCGGGGCAAAACCGGCAGACCTGTAGTGAACTTCAAGTCCTCCATAGGACTCACCCCTTCATGGGCAACGGATAACTATGAGCCTGCAGGGGTTCAGGAGCAGGTGAATATGCTGTACCAGGTGTTTCATGATTTGAATACCTCCGCCGAAAAAACGGACGCAGTAGCAAATGCCGATGCACTGAACAGGTTGAACGCCCGGTTTAACAGACACGGCTATACTTTTAGCACATCCGGCACCGGTTTATTGGAGAATGTAACGATTAAGGGGCTGACCGATGGTATAGAAAACCGGGAAGGAAAGTATTTTGACTGGGATGATGCCCTGTACAGAACGGCAATATTTCAAACCAACGACCTTTCTGTAAGCGGTGGGGACGACAATACCACGTATTATTCTTCCTTGTCTTATTCGCAAGACGAAGGACGGGTAAGGGTGAATGAGTTTGACCGGATCTCCGGCCGGATCAACCTTTCGCAAAAAGTAGGCAGGTTTGTGGAATTCACTACAAATGCCAATGTAGCCAGAACAAAGCAGTCGGGATACAACGATACCCGGAATAGTGGTTCCAATTACCTTTATCAATCCAGAAATCTACTTTGGCCCTTGTATTGGCCAACGGACTACAAAACCGGTGCGGAATGGACCCCCAGATTTGGTAGTCTGGCCTACAATAATCTCTTTTATGAAAAACAGTGGGAAAACACCGCTATCAACCTAAAAATATCCGCAAGCGAAACCTTAAACATACAACTGCTTCCTGAGTTAAATCTTAAATCTATCTTGTCGTACGACAATACCCAGGTTAGGGACCATCTTTATTACGGTGCCTTACATTTTACAGGTGCTGCAACCAACGGTTCTGTATCCGAAGTAACGGCAAGTATCAATAAAGTAGTCTCCTCAACGACACTGAATTACAATAAACAATTCGGCTTACATAACCTGGGCTTACTGGCCGGGTTCGAGGCGGAGCGCAACCGTACGGATTTTCAACGTTCCACAGGAACAGATCTTCCCTCCAGTGCCTTGCCTACGGTCGGCACAGCTGGTGTAAGAGATGCAGACGCCTACTTTCTGGGCTATAATATCATGTCTGTACTTTCACGGGCAGAATACAATTACAATCAAAAATATTATGCATCCGCATCTTATCGTCGTGATGGCTCATCGAAACTGAGTCCACGTACACGCTGGGGTGATTTCTGGTCTATCGCCGGATCCTGGAGAATCAGCAACGAAGAATTTATGAAGGGCCTGCCTTATGTCAGCAATCTGCGTGTGCGTGCATCTTACGGTATAAATGGTACGATGCCGACCGACATTTACGGATGGAGGAATTTAACCGGTTACACTTCCAGGTACCAGGGACAGTCAGGCGGTGAAATCAGTGTCCTTGGAAACGAAGACCTTTCCTGGGAAACCAACTACGCTTCAAATATCGCATTGGAATTTGGCTTATTCGACAACAGGATTTTCGGTACGGTAGAGTACTTCAACAGGAACACCAAAGATCTGTTACAGAATGTACCGATTTCAACAGTAACCGGCTTTCCCTCTGTTGTGTTGAATGTTGGTGAGATGAATAACCGTGGGGTAGAAGTAGAAATTGGGGCCGACATCATCCGTAAGGAGGGTTTAAGGTGGACAGCCAGTATCAATGGTTCATTCACCAGGTCTAAGGTGACTAAGCTTTACGGGGGACGCGACATCATCATATTTGATCCTACAGGTGGGGATGCACCGGGTGAAGACAGGAGAGCTCAGTTCATCTACAGAGAAGGAGAATCTGCCTTGAGTTTTTATGGCTATGAATGGGCAGGAGTGGACCCTAAAGATGGAAGGAATCGCTGGTACGTAAATAATCCGGAAAATGATCAGGCCGGTGATTTCATTTTAAATAACAAAGGAGCCACCTATGATTTTACCAAAGCCAATTACGTCGTTTTAGGGAGCGCAGTACCCACGGTATTTGGGGGTGTTAACACGGATGTGGCCTATAAAAACTTCAGTTTAGCCTTAAATTTTAACTATAAGCTGGGAGGGAAGCTGTACGATGGTGCCTATAAGGATGTAGCAGATGATGGCTATTATTGGGAAAGGATCAGGTCCCAGGATTACTATGAGAACAGGTGGACGCCGGAAAATATAGATGGTTCTTTACCAAAACTGGATGGCAATGACCTGACCGACCCACAACAATACAGCAGCAGGCAGATGCATAATGCCAGTTTCCTCAGATTGAAAAACGTCACCTTAGCCTATAATCTCCCTAAAAGCCTGGTCAGCAGGATCGGTGTTGCCAACACGAGAGTATACTTTAACGGAACCAATCTGCTTACCTTCTCGAAATATAAAATTGCCGATCCGGAAGTGAACGAGTGGGGAACCAGGGGGTGGGAAACCCCCTTTGGGAAGACCTTTACTTTCGGTATTGAATTTGGTTTGTAACAATTTAAAGCGCTATTAAGAT
>CAMLDJ010000132.1 GCA_946478755.1 uncultured Pedobacter sp.
ATTACGCTTTTTCCATAATACTACAAAAACGTCCTGTAATACCTGTTCTGCGATATCGCTGTCTTTAAGGTAGTAAAGTGTGGTTTGGTATAACTTTTTCCAGTACCGATTGTATAAAATGGCAAAAGCCTGGGAATTGTCCATCACAACAGATTTCCACAATTCATCATCGGTCAAGGAGTTTTCGGTCATAATTGGCTAAAGTCAAACTTAGGTATTTGTTTATATTTCGTCAACATAAAATAAGGAGAATATTTTTTTTTAAAAAGCATGTGTGTTGCCCCTGACTTTTTACGTCTTTATAGTAAACCAGGTATAAACTGACTACACCATGACCTCAGAGGAGTATATAATACTTTATGAAAAGTTCATTGCCGGAACGATTACTCAGGAAGAAGAAAAGCTGCTGTTCACCTACAGCGACAGGTTCAGATTAGAGGATAATCGTCAGTTATGGCAGAACGAAGAAGATTTAAAAAACCGGGTATTTCATAAAATCAAATCAAAAACAACAGAAAAAAAGTTTAACACCTGGTGGCTTGCAGCAGCTGTGCTGTTGACGACGGTTGCCGCGGGTCTGGTCTTTTTTAATTCGAACTATACGCCAGAGAAAAATGCCGCCGATCGATCCGCAGAATGGTCAAAAAATCAAAATAACGCTGCTGTACTCACATTGGCTGACGGCTCGGTGATTAAGCTGGACCAGGCAAATAATGGCGTATTATCTGCCAGCGGAAAAGTGCTGATCAAAAAGTTAAAAAATGGCGAACTGGTTTATGATCAGTCGGGTACGGATGCCAATGCCACTGAAACCGCTAATAATATCTTAAATATCCCACGAGGAGGGCAATACCAGATCACTTTGGCCGATGGTTCTAAGGTTTGGCTTAACTCGGAATCCAGACTGAGCTATCCGACTGACTTTAAGGGAACTGAACGGATTGTAGAATTAACCGGAGAAGCGTATTTTGAAGTAGCAAAAAATAAAGAAATGCCATTTAAGGTTAAAGTAAACGGTATCGAAATCCAGGTCTTAGGTACGCACTTCAATGTTACCGGTTACCAGAATGCGCCGGTAAAAACTACCTTACTGGAAGGCTCCGTTCGACTGTGTAATCACAAATCAAAAATGCTGCTGAAGCCGGGCCAGGAAGCCACGGCTGATGAGCATACCAGCGAAATTCTGATAAAGGAGGTCAATACCCGGATGGCTGTGGCCTGGAAAAATGGCTATTTTGCTTTTGAGGATGAAAATATTGTTGACATTATGAACCAGGTAAGTCGTTGGTACGATATAGAGGTAGCGTACCAGGGAGAGCTGACCGACAAAACTTTTGGAGGTACCTATGCGAAAACAAAATCGCTTTCAGAACTCTTAAAAGGGCTTGAACTGACGGGCCTGGTGCGTTTTAAAGTTGAAGGAAGGAGGGTGATCGTGATGTAATAAAATTTTACTAACGATTGTCTGAAAAAACCGGGAGCGATTGGCCTCGCCCCCGACTTATAGCTAAGGCTAAAATCAGATAATTTAATATAGATAGCTTACTAAACCTTTACAATTTTAACCAAACAGTCAAATGTATAAAAATTTTACTGCATTAATATGCGGCTTGAACTCCTATATCAACAATTTTAAATACACTTTCAGAATTAAACTTTCCTGTATAATCATTTTGATATCGATTTTAGATATACAAGCCAGTGCTTATGCACAGAAGATCAATATCCAGGTGAAAAATGCAGCGCTAAGGAATGTTTTTATGACCATTCAGGAGCAAAGTGGCTATGATTTCATCTATAGCAGTCAATTACTCAAAAATGCCAGACCTGTTACCTTGAATGTCAGTAACGCCTCCATTACCGAGGTGCTGGAGAAGTGCATGGTTAATCAACCCTTAAATTATATCATTAACCAAAAAACGGTGACCATAAAGGCTAAAGCCGCTGCACCTGCGGCCTTACAAAAATCGACCTCGGTTTCGGGTAAGGTTACAGATGACAAAAAGCTACCGCTACCCGGGGTAACCATTAAAGTAAAAAATACCGGTATCACCACCGTTTCTGACGCAGATGGTAATTATAAAATCTCAGCGCCGGCAACCGATTTTACCCTGATTTTCTCTTACATCGGCTTTGTTGCTCAGGAAGTTCCTGTTAACGGCAGAAGTGTGATCAATGTTTTGCTGTTGACAATGGATTCGGGATTGAATGAGGTTGTGGTTATCGGATATGGTACGACAAAAAAAACGGACCTTACAGCCTCGGTCTCCTCAATTTCTAAGGAAGCCTTATCTCAACGGACACTTTTTTCACTGGCAGACGCCATAAAAGGAAAGGCCGCCGGGGTGCAGATCACCCAAAATGATGGTACACCAGGTTCCGAAAATACCATCCGAATCCGTGGAGCAAGTTCGGTAAGTGCATCCAGCACACCGTTGTTTGTGATTGATGGAATATTGCAGGACGATGCCAATAATATAAGCCCGGGTGATATTGAGTCCGTGGAGATCTTAAAAGATGCCTCTGGTACGGCAATTTACGGTTCGAGGGGTGCGAACGGTGTAATCCTCATCACTACTAAAACAGGCAAAGCAGGAGGCACACAGGTGGAGTTCTATAACAACACAGGGGTGCAGACATCAGGTAATTTATATAAACTAATGAATGCATCTGAGTATGAGCATGATAAGTTTCTGGCTGGCTACGTATATTCCCGCGCCAGCACGACCAATCCGGATGTGCCGGCTACTACCTTAGGCGATTATACTTATTTCCGTGACAGCCCGATAGGCACTGAAGGGGGCTTTTGGGGCGTACCTATGTCTTCACCGCATAGTACCTGGAGAAATCACCTGAACCCCGACTCTGTGAATACAGACTGGCAAAAGGCGATGTTTAAGAATACCGCTGTACAGGAATACCGCCTGAGCGTTTTGGGAGGAGCAAATACCACTAAATACGCATTTTTGGGTGGTTACATGGATCAGGGGGGACTAATGGTTTATAGCGGATATAGGCGTTATAACGGCAGGTTTAACTTTCAGCAAAAACTAGCTAAAAATGTGACGTTAAACAGCAATATCTCGGGAACAAAATCAATTACTAATGGATTCATTTCCAGCACTTCTGCATTGAATGGAGGGTTTGCATCCAATGCAATCATCACCAGTATGCTGCAGCAGCCGCCGGTAAATCCCTTAACCTTCACGGATATCGATGACAATGCGGGGGTAGATGATTACATCACCAATAATCCTTATTCACTTGCCAAATATGTGACCAATGCGAAAAACAATACAGAATGGGTAGCCAGGTTGGGCTTAGACTGGAACATCAGCGACCATTTCACATTCCGGAGTACGGGTACCTTTACCAACGTAAATTCGGAAACAGATGCGTACTATCCTAAGACGGTTTCGGCCGGAGCAAAGTACAATGGACGGGCTGTGCTTTCAAGAGGGACGACAAACCGCTATATGAATGAGAACCTGCTGTACTATAAAGGAATGATTGGTAAAAATCATAAAATTAATGTAATGGCAGGGGCAACGTTTGAAGAGAGTAAGTATAGCCTGATCACTGCCGAGAATCAGAATTACGACATCGAAACTTTAGGGGTGTTTGGCTTGTCAAATGGTACTGTGCCAATTATACCTACCTATAATATAACCAGCTGGACAATGGCTTCCTTTTTAGGACGGGCAGAATATTCATTTAAGAATAAATACCTGGCTACCTTTACCATGAGGACAGACGGCTCATCACGTTTCAGCGCGACAGACAAATGGGGCTATTTTCCATCGGCAGCGTTGGCATGGAAAGCATCAGAAGAGAAATTCATCAGGAATATCCCTGCGATCAGTAACCTGAAATTCCGGACAAGTATAGGACAAAGTGGTAACACCGCTATTCCATCTTATCTGACCTTGTCGACCATTGCGACCTATTTTTCGCCAATGGATGGCAATACGCCTGACTATGGGGTAGTGGTGGACCGGCCGGAGAACTTATCGTTAAAATGGGAAACGACCACCCAGATGGATGCAGGTGCTGACCTGGGCTTGTTTAAAAACAGACTAACATTTACGTTGGACTGGTACCTGAAAAAAACAAATGATCTTTTAATACAGAAGGTAACTCCGGGCTATAGCGGATACAGAAGTACCTGGACCAACTTAGGTTCGATCCAGAATAGTGGCCTGGAAGCTGACATCAGCGCGCTGATCATTTCCAATGAGAAGTTCAATTGGAATATCAGTACCAATATTGGCTTTAACCGTTCAAAGGCAATTGAAATTGGTAATGAACTGAGCCTGGCGCCAGGAATTGTATCAGGAATAGGAACTTCGGCTATTATACGCAATGGGGAGCCGCTTGGGCAATGGTTTGGTTACCAGACCAATGGCATTTATCAAAATGAAGACGAGATCAGGGCATCAAACCTGACGGAGATTAACGGCATTGCAATAGGTGCGGTGAGACCAGGTACAAGAAGGTTTATTGACCAGAATGGTGATCATAAAGTGGATGCGAACGACCGGGTAATTCTGGGACAGGGGCAACCGCTCTTTTCAGGTGGTCTGACCAATTCATTTGGCTACAAAGGTTTTGACCTCAATATAGTCGTCCAGTATAGTTATGGTAACAAATTATACAATGCCAATAGGGTGGCACTTGAATCCGGACGAAATACCAATAATATGAATGCGGCACGTGCCGATGCCTGGAGGCCCTCTTTATACGATATGACGACGGGAAATCTGTTTGAGGCTGGAAATGCAGGCGAAAAATATCGCATGGGAGGGAGTCCGGAGGAGAACCTCATGCTTTCCGACTGGATTGAAGACGGATCTTATATCAGATTGAGTGACCTGACACTTGCATACCGGTTTGCCGCACCTTTGGTAAAAAAAATTGGTTTCAAGGGATTATCGCTATTCGCTACCGGCAAAAACCTTTTGATCTGGACAAAATATACTGGCTATGACCCGGAAGTAAATACACGTCAGGGCGGATTCGGGGATTTGATGCCTTCTCTTGATTATGCCTCGTATCCACGATCAAGGGTATATTCTTTAGGTCTGAGAGCACAGTTTTAATGATAACCATATTATGAAAAATAATAAGATGAAAGTAAAAATGGTTTTAATGGGATGTCTGTTCATGACATTTTTAGGATCCTGCAAAAAGTTCTTAGCGGAAAAACCTGAAACCCAATATACAGTTGATAATTTCTTTGTAGATAAAACTACGCTTGACGCAGGCATAGTAGGTATATATTCGTCCGTGAAGGACCTGTTTGGCGTTTATACCAATACGCCGCTGTTTATGACCGAAATAGGAACGGATGAAGCCATGTTTAAAGGCACATCAGGCGTACGCTATAATTTTGACCGGTATACATTTTCTCCAAGTGAAGGTGCGATCTATGAATACTGGATCAGACATTTCCAAATCGCTACAAGGACCAATAGTATTATCGATGCCGCAACGAAAGTGAGCAAGATCTCGGAAGCAGACCGTAACGTGATATTGGGAGAGGCACATTTTATAAGAGGCTACGTATATTTCAGACTGGTACAGGCTTTCGGAGAACTCCCGGTCGTAGACAAGCCGGCTAGCGGTGATTTTGATTACGGCCTACCCAGAAAGTCAATCAAAGATGTATATGACTTTATTTTAAGTGACCTGACCTTTGCGGCAGCGCCAGGTGTATTGGGGACAGCCAAGACTAATGACGGACATGCAAATCAATGGGCGGCAAAAGCATTGCTCGGTAAAGTCTACTTAACGATGGCTTCTGCAAAAGAAACTGCGCTAACTAAAACAACCGGCAAAGTAGATGGATATAAGGACCTTGTCCAGTCGTCACAGGAATTATATACCAAAGCATGGGAAGTATTAAAAGATGTAAAGGACAATAGCGGGGCAGATCTGCTGCCGGTGTATGGGGATGTTTTCAAAATCGAGAACAAGAACATCAACAAGGAGTCCTTATTCGAACTTCAGTTTAGTCCGGTAGTGCCCTATGGTACGCAGTGGACCAAGGAGTTCGGTATGGTAGCCAGCGGTACAATTAACGGCAATCCGGCCTATTATACCAATTCAATGATTGGCCAGGGAAATCTTGTTTATGTACCGAAATTTTATAAGTACTATAAGGCCACGCCAAAAACGGTTGATTATGACAGTAGAAGGGTGTGGAATTTATCGGATTCGATAGTGACCGTGATGAATAATGAGCCCTCAAAGCTTACCTATATCTGGGGCACAACATTTAGTCCTGATGTCTACAATCAGACCATACTTGGACGCTGTGGAATGACAAAGTACAGATGGGGAACTTCCTGGAGAACCACCTCGGCTTATTTATATTCAAATGCCCCCAACAACGTCATTGTGCTCCGCTTTGCTGATGTATTGCTGATGTTCGCAGAGGCTGACTATAAAAAGAACGGCGTGATCTCCTCGGAAGGCCTGCAGGCCATAAACCGGGTTAGACAACGTGCAAGAGGCTTAACTGCCGCAGGCGCACCGGTTGCAGCATCGGCAACTCCTGGATTTAAAAATTATGTTGCGTCGGACATCACCATTGATGAGTTGTTAATGGAGCGCGGAAGGGAACTCTGCTTTGAGTTTCAACGTTGGTTTGACCTGGCAAGAACTGGGAAATTTGAAACATTCCTGGAGAAAACAAGACCGGTAGCGAATACGAGCATTGTCAATACAAGCACCAGTTTTAATCCTGAGAAACATTACCTTTTTCCGATTCCGCAATCTGAGATTGATTTGTCTACCAACAAGGAAAATTTTAAACAGAACCCGAATTACTAACAAGCAGTTAAATTATTTGAGATGTTAAAATTTAGAAATTTATCTCTACTCATGCTCCTCTGTGTGAGCAACATCATCAGTGCTCAGAAGAAGGGGGGCAGACCTTCAGGAAATACCTATGACCTGATTATTGTAAGTGGTACGCCATCCGGAATAATGGCTGCTATTGCTGCAGCAAAACTGGGAAAAACCTCCCTGATCCTGGAGCGGACCGGACACATCGGCGGACTACCGGCGAATGGCCTGGGGGCGACGGATTTAATTACCCGGCAGGCAACTGGAGGTCTTTTTCTGGAATTTGTAACCGCCATTAAACAATACTATATTAAAAAATATGGTGAGCAATCCCAGCAGACTAAATTAAGCAAGAATGGATACCATTTCGAACCATCGGTTGCGGAACTGATCCTGACGGACATGTTAAAAGGCTATCCGCAGATCACAGTTTTGACTAACCGGCAGTTTGATGCCGACGCCGCTAATCTTACTATGAAAGACAAAGTCATTACTCAGATCAATGTACTAAATCGTATTAGCAAGCAAAAGGAGGCCTATGCCGGCAAGTTTTTTATTGATGCTTCCTACGAAGGGGACCTCATTGCAGCGGCCGGTGTGCCGTTTGCTTTGGGCAGAGAAGGTAAAAGTGAATATGATGAACTCTATGCTGGCCAGGTCTACAAATATTGGGCAAAAGATGCCCAGGAACCTGGCTCTACCAACATGGCTGATAACGCCATCCAGGCGTACAATTACAGATTGTCGCTGACGACAGACGCTGCCAATAAAGTGGCGATCAGGAAGCCTGAACATTATAACCGTGAGGAATATGTTTCTATCATTGAAGATGTGTTATCAGGCAAACATGCCGGAATTGAATATGCAGAGATCAGCACACAGGAACTGGAAGAGAACAAACGGCTCAGGGCAGAGGGAAAACCGCCTGTCGGTAAAAATCTGCCCCAGGGGATGCAGCGCCTGGTGAATAAAGTAGAGGTGCCCAACAATAAAGTTGACGCCAACAATCAGCACAGGGCATTTCTTTCTACCGATCTGCCGGAGGAGAACTGGCCATGGCCTACTGCAAACTGGGTTTGGAGGGATCAGTTCGCTAAACGCCTACGCGATTATACGCTTGGCCTATTGTATTTTGGACAAAATGACCCCGCTTTACCAGAATGGTTCAGGAAAGATTGCCTTCAGTGGGGCCTGGCAAAGGATGAATTCCAGGACAATGAAAATTTTCCGAGGCAGGTATATGTAAGGGAAGGACGAAGGATGAAGGGTACGTATCTTTTCACAACCAAAGATGCCACTCCGGTAGCGAAAGGTCAACGCCCCCCTGTAAACTCCCAAAGTATCACAGCGAGCCATTATGGCATAGATTCGCACGCGGTAAGGAAACGTGAAGATGGAATGGCAAACCTGGACGGCTTTCTAAGTTACGGGACGGCTCCTTATACGGTTCCTTTTGGTACCATGGTTCCGCCCGATGTGGCTAACCTTTTAGCACCTGTTCCGGCGTCGGCAACACATCTGGGACTGGCAACCATGCGGATGGAGCCTTGCTGGATGGCTATGGGACAGGCAGCCGGGGTTGCCGCTTCCATTACTATTGATTGCACTGCGCCGGTTCAGAAAATCCCGGTCGACCAGGTTCAGGACAAGCTCATTGATCAAAAATCTATACTGATCTATTACAGGGATGTAAAAGCAGACGATCCTGATTTTAAAATGGTCCAGTTCCTGGGTCTGAGAGGATTTATTCCGGAATGGGAGGCCAGGTTGGCGGAAAAAGTAAGTGCTGCTGATCTTCAGCGCTGGCAAAAAATAACCAACATTGATCTTAAAAATGTAAAAGCAGGAATTACCCGCAGGGTTGAGGCCCTGCGGGTAATTTATCGGAAATTAAGCAAATCTTAAACTATAGGTGATAGACCTAAAACTCTAAGTTCAAAAAGCATATGTCAAATTTGAATAATACAACATCTGTTTTATGTGCCCTCCTGTCATTTTCTATTTCAGCTTTTGCTCAAAAGAAAATGCCCATAGATTATGTGGACCCATTGATAGGGACAACAGAAGTACGATGGATGCAATACCCCGGACCTTCAACACCATTTAGCATGGTGAAGCTGAGTCCGGACAATAAAGAAGACGGCACACATGCGGGTTATAACTATAAAACTGATAACATCGCAGGATTTAGCCACATACATAGCTGGGCAATGGGCGGCCTTTTAACCATGCCCACAAATGGCCCTTTGAAAACAGAACCGGGAAAAATTGATGCACCGGAAACCGGCTACCGTTCCAGGTTTGATCATCAATCTGAATCGGCATCAATAGGCTATTATTCGGTATTACTCAAAGATTATGGAATAAAGGCAGAGTTAACCAGTACGAACAGGACCGGTTTCCAGCGGTATACCTTTCCGGCTTCCAGCAGTTCAAGGATCTTGTTTGACCTCAAAACAGCCGCAGAATATCCTTATGAAGTGGACTGGGGATCTGTTAAAAAGATCAACGACTATGAGATAGAAGGTTTTTCTAAACAAAGAATGTTTAACTGGTTCGCCAGTCTGACCAACGACTATACCGTATATTTTGTAGCTAAAGTCGATAAGCCGATGAAATCATTCGGTACATGGGTAAATAAAGATGTGGATACCCTTGCCAGTTATAACTGGGGAACGGGTGATGTGGGCGCTTTCTTAAATTTTAATACCAAAGAGGGTGAAGTGATCCATTTAAAAACCGCCATTTCTTTTGTCAGTATTGAACAGGCACGCAAAAACCTGGAGGCTGAATCTGAGCCCTTTGGCTGGGATTTCGATGCTGCCCGTCAGCACGCAAGGGCGGAATGGGCGGAGATCTTAAACCGGGTTGAAGTGGAGGGTGGTACCGAAGAGGACAAGCGGAAATTTTATACCAATTTTTACAGGGCCTATTGTTCACGAACTACTTTTAGTGATGCAAACGGGAAATATATAGACATGTGTGAACAGGTTCAGCAGGTAAAAGATGCAAAATTCCCGATGCTGGGCTGCGATGCCTTTTGGGGCGTTCAATGGAATTTGAACCCCTTGTGGTCGCTGGTTACCCCGCAGGTCACCAATAACTGGGTAAATTCCTTATTGGAGTTATCAGACAAGGGTGGCTGGCTGCCTAACGGGCCAATAGGGTTGGAATATTGTGATATCATGGTGGGTAATCATGAAATTACCCTGATCAATAGTGCCTACCAGAAAGGCATTAGAAATTTTGATGCAGACAAGGCCTATACTGCTATGAAAAAGCTACAGGACGTGCAGGGTGAGGTGCATCCTTGTGGCGGATTGGTAGGAAACCGCCAGTTAGACATTTACAAAAAGCTGGGCTATGTGCCGGACGGCAATAATTTTAACCGGTATAAGGTCTTCGGCGCTCCTTATGAAGGCCCAACCTCCAATACCTTAGATTATGCGTTCGACGACTGGAATGTTGCCCAGATGGCGAAGGCATTGGGTAAAACGGCCGACTATAATTATTTCACCAGGCGGGCCTATAATTACAAAAATGTGTTTGACAGTTCAATAGGCTTCTTCCGCAGGAAGGATAAAGATGGGAAATGGCTTGAGTTTAACCTGTCGATGAATGAAGTGGAGAAACCCAGGTACTCATGGGTAGGATTTGTTGAAGGAAACGCTTTTCAGTATTCTTTTTTTCTTCCTCATGACGTAAATGCGCTGGTGAAAATGATCGGTAAAGAGCGGTTTAACGAACGTCTGATCAAAGGATTTGAATTTGGTTCTACGGTAAATTTCCGCACACATGGAAGTCCTTTGCCGTTGGTTAATCATGGCAACCAGCCGGGGATGCAGTCTGCCTACTTATTCAATTATTCTGGGAAGCCCTGGCTTACGCAGTACTGGGTAAGGGAAGTGATGAACAAATATTACGGGAACACGCCCGAGCACGGCTGGCCGGGAGATGAAGATGAAGGACAGGGTGGCGCCTGGTATGTGATGAGTGCCCTCGGATTGTTTGAGATGGACGGTGGTGGATCTACCAAACCGATCTATGAAATTGGCAGCCCCCTGTTTAAAAAGATCACCATCCACTTAGACAACAACTATTACAAAGGCAAAACTTTTGTAATTGAGGCTAAAAATAATTCTGATCAGAACAGGTATATCCAGTCGGCCATGTTGAACAAAAAGCCATTGAATAAAGCATGGTTTTATCATAATGAGCTGGTTAACGGTGGGACATTGACCCTGCAGATGGGCGCTAAACCCAATACCAATTGGGCCGGTAAACCTGAAGATGCACCACCCTCTATGTCAACTACGGAAGTAAATCAATAATCATGGATCGAAAAGAATTTATACGGTGCTCCCTACTTGCAGTAGGGGGTTTAAACTATCCGGGGACTTTAAAAGCGGTTACGGAACAGAAACTGGAGATTGATGACCTTGAAATTATCAACTCAGGTGTATCTGGAAATAACACCAATAATTTACTGGCAAGAGTACAAACTGGTTGCCTGGACCATAAACCGGAACTCACCATTATGATGATCGGGACCAATGACATGAACAACGGCAAGCATGTACCGCTGGAAAAATACAGGCAGAATCTGGAACGACTGGTGGATTTGATCTCCCGTTCAGGAAGCCAGGTACTTTTACTGAGCATTTTACCTTTTTACGAACCTTACCTGCTGACCAGACACCCGGCTTCCTTTTTTGAGCCTGAAGGTCCTTCGGGCAGAAGGAAACAATTAAATGAGGTCGTCAAAATGATTGCCTCAGAGCGGAAAACATTTTTTTTTGATGTCGCTGAGCTCTTTGAAAAAGTAGGAAAGATTGGTAAAGACAAGGACAGCCTTTTAAGGAATGAGCTGAACAGCGGTAAAACTGATGGTGTTCATCCTACCCCCAACGGATACCGGTTCCTGGCATTGTCCATTAGCCAGTACCTGCAGTTTAACCGCCTGCCGACAAAGAAGATCGTCTGCTTTGGGGATAGCATCACGCGTGGTGATGGCTCTATTGACAAGGAAAGCTATCCCGCTTATCTAAAAAAATTATTGTCCTAATAAATACAAACAACAAATTATTATGCTAAATAAATCTTCGATAAAACAATTATGCTCTATTCCTGTAATTGTTGCTGCTTTAGGCTATTTTGTAGATATCTATGATCTGTTACTCTTCAGTATTGTAAGGATCCCAAGCTTACAGGCCCTGCGGGTTCCGGCAGAACAACTGCTGGACCAGGGGGTATACCTGATTAACATGCAAATGGGCGGGATGCTTGTTGGCGGCATATTATGGGGTATTCTGGGTGATAAAAAGGGTAGGTTGTCCGTTTTATTCGGATCAATCCTGTTGTATTCTTTAGCCAACATTGCTAATGGATTGGTGACCACGGTAGACCAGTATGCTTTGTTAAGGCTCATTGCCGGAATTGGTCTGGCGGGAGAACTCGGTGCAGGTATAACATTGGTCGCTGAAATACTTCCTAAAGAAATCCGCGGTTATGGTACCTCAATCGTTGCCTCGGTAGGCGTTTTAGGAGCTGTACTGGCTTATTTTGTGGCCGACATGTTTGACTGGAGAATGGCCTACATCATTGGAGGCGGCCTGGGTGTTGCACTTTTGGTACTTCGCTTTAATGTATTTGAATCGGGAATGTTCAGCCGTGCTAAAGAAGAAAATATCTCAAGAGGCAATTTCTTTGCCCTGTTTACTTCAACTGCTAAATTGATGAAGTACGTCCGCTGTATCATGATCGGTTTACCAATCTGGTTTGTGATCGGTATCCTGCTGACATTTTCACCTGAGTTTGGAAAAGTTCTTGGCATAGCTGTACCTATCCAGGCGGGCAAAGCCGTGATGTTCGGATATATCGGACTTTCTCTTGGAGACCTGAGCAGTGGGCTGTTGAGCCAGTATTTAAAGAGCAGGAGAAAGGTGGTCCTAATCTTCTTATTATTAACAGGGCTTACTATGACTTTGTTTCTGCTTCAAAATGCACAGAGTGAGGTGCTGTTTTACAGCTTATGCCTGTTTCTTGGATTTTCAATAGGATTCTGGGCCTTGTTTGTCACCATTTCAGCCGAACAGTTTGGCACCAATATGAGGGCTACAGTTGCTACGACGGTACCGAATTTTGTACGCGGCAGTGTCAATCTGTTTACCCCATTATTCTTGCTCGGAAAGGGCTACTGGGGCGTAACCACCACAGCGGGAATCGTGGGCACTTTTACCATTTTGCTGGCACTGATTGCGCTTTGGAAAATGGAGGAAACTTTTTCTAAAGACCTGAATTACCTGGAACCGGAAGATGGGGCGGCCGTCGCTGTAAAAGAGCAGCTCTCCACCTCAAATTTATCAGATCCAAATTAATTATTAACTGACATGAGATTACTAAGAAAATTTATGCCACTTGCCCTGCTGTTGTTCAGTTTTAACGTTCGGGCACAGGTTTATGATGTATGCGTATACGGGGGAACCTCCGGTGGAGTTATCGCTGCTTATACGGCAAAGAAAATGGGCAAATCGGTCTTGCTGATTGAACCCGGAAAGCATCTGGGAGGCTTGTCATCAGGAGGCCTCGGCTATACTGATATCGGTAACAAATATGCGGTTACGGGACTAGGTCTTGATTTTTATCGCCGTCTGGGCAAGCACTACGGACAATTTGAATCCTGGATTTTTGAGCCGAGCATAGCGGAGCATGTTTTTCTGCAATATATAAAAGAGGCCAAAGTAGAAGTTTTGTATCAGTACAGGATTGTCTCTGCGAAAAAAGAGCAGCTATACCTTAAGGAAATTTCGCTTGAAAATTCTTTTACTGCCTCAAAAGTGTTGAAAATCATCAAAGCTAAAGTATTTATTGATTGTAGCTATGAAGGAGACCTGATGGCCAGAGCCGGAGTTTCTTATATGGTGGGACGTGAAGCTGCGAGTCAGTACGGAGAAAGCTATAACGGCGTGCAGGTACAGCCACCGGCAACACCTCAGCATGGAAACCAAATACCGGATGGCGTAGATCCTTACAAAATACCTGGTGATCCTAAAAGTGGTCTGTTATGGGGAATAAGCGATGCCGCTTTAGCACCTATCGGAACGGGTGATAACCATGTTCAGGCCTATAATTTCCGCATCTGTTTAACAGATGACCCGAACAACCGGATACCTATTACCAAGCCTGAGGGTTACGATCCGCTGCGTTATGAGTTGTTGCCCCGTTACATTGCCAAACTAACGGAT
>CAMLDJ010000133.1 GCA_946478755.1 uncultured Pedobacter sp.
TGGCATCGAAGATTTCTGTGGTTTCTTATCTGTATATTATCCCAGAAGAGTGTGAAAATGCGAAGCTGTCATATGAAAAGTAAGTGTGATGAGGCCTATTTGCGAGAAACTCAGCTTGTAATTGTCTTTTACCAGCGGATAAATGGCGGGTATGAGCGACTGTATGGTGTCATTCAGTAGGTGCGAGAAACTGATTGCGAAGAGTATCGGGTATACCGTTTGCTGGGCAATTTGTTTAGGGTCAATGGCAGTAGTTGTTTCTTTCATGTTTTATTGAGATACCTGTCCGATTATTTTTGCAGCAAGGCTCCATGCTTTCTTGGCATCGCCTGCAATAATGCTTTTCAGCAATTGCTCATGAATGGGGTAAGTTTCCTCACACACTGCCCTATCCGGATAAATGTCAAGGAATCATTTACGCATCGAGATTTACTCCTGCAACAATCCATACTAATTCCATCCTATCATCAGACGAATTTCAAAGTTATAAATTTAGATCTGCAATGCAAGGTTGCTTAGAATCCTGCAAGGAAAAAGTCTGAAATATGGAAGGCGCTGTATCGCAAACGACCGGAGAAATTGCAGAACGGCTAATTCGCATTATATGTATATATTTAAGAAAAATTACCTCAATAATCATAATCGACATGTGCAAAAAAATATCATTTACTCCCCGTTGCCTGATCACAGTATTATCCCTTACAATACTTGTGTTTTCAGGATGCTGCAGCATCCAGCCGGGGAATAAAGCCGGGTGGACAAACTTGTTTAATGGCAGGGATATCAAAGATTGGAACGTGAAAATCAATCATCATGAGATGGGGGATAACTTCGCCAATACATTTAGGGTTGAAGATGGTATGATTAAAATAAGATATGACCAATACGGCGCTTTCAATGATCAATTCGGTCACCTCTACTACAAAAAGCCTTTTTCACACTACCGTCTGCTGGTCGAGTACCGGATTACGGGAGAATGGAAAGCCGATGCCCCTTCTTATACCATCAACAACAGCGGCATTATGTTCCATTCACAAGATCCAAAGACCATGCTGAAAGATCAGGACTGGCCAATATCAATTGAATTTCAATTGCTGGCAGGATTGGAAGACGGGAAGCCCCGCCCCACCGGCAACATGTGCTCCCCGGGAACAGATGTAATTTATCAGGGAAAAATCGATAGCCGGCATTGCATTGAGTCGACTTCTAAAACTTACAAAAAAGAGGAGTGGGTAACTGCGGAATTGATTGTATTGGGTGATTCACTGATTACGCATCTCATCAATGGAGATACCGTACTGCAATATGCCAAACCCCGGATTGGTGGCGGAGTCGTAAACAATTTTAATCCCGCTGTTAAATTGGATGGTAAGCTTTTAAAGGAAGGATTTATCGCCTTACAGAGTGAGGGGCAACCGGTCGACTTCAGAAAAGTAGCCATAATGGAGCTGAAAAAGTAAAACACCTCTTTCGCTCCATTTTATTGATTTATTTCGAAAATTTAACGTTGGAAACATCGTTGCCTATTTTGATATTGGCAGCGGCCGGATTCAAAATTAATTTACCATTGATGCGAAGATTCTGAAACCTGATATCTTTAATGGAATGACCACTATCCAAACCAGAGACTATGGAGGGAATCAAATTCAATCCATTATAGCTGATGTCTTTGAAGAATATATTTTCAATCCCTTTTCCCGGACCGGTATTGTACTTTGCATTATTTACCACCTTTAGGTTTAACAACTGGCCCTCCTGAAAATCATCAATGCGGATGTCCTCGAAAATGATGTCTTTCACTTTATTAAGATCACCGTCACTAATGGCGATACAGCCTTGATAGTTTGGATCATCCTCATCATGTTCCAGTATATCTATGTTTTTAAAATGTAAGTTTTCAATAGCTTCGCCTTCCTTACTCGTATCACCATGTAATCCAATATTGATGGGATGCGCTACATCCGCCCATAAAACTGAATTGGTGACTTTATAGTTCCTTGCATCTCCGTAGTATTCCCATCGATGTCCATAAATCGCAATACAATCGTCGGAATTGCGCATAAATACATCGTCAATGATAACATCTGAGCAGCTCATCAGGTCGATCCCATCACTCCAGCCATTTGCACTGAATGATTTCAGGTTCCGGATAGTCAGATGCTTTGAAGCCCCACCAAAAACGGTGTAATGTTTAGGATTGACCACAATGATTCCTTCTATCTCCACATGGTTCGAGTTTTTAACTTCTATTCCTCTGAGCGGCTTATCCACGATTCCCCGTCCCATGATCTTTACGTTGTTCACCTGATCACAAACCAATTTCCCACGTACGATTGCTCCTCCGGCGATGTATACCGTTTTACCACTGGGAATATTAAATGCGTCCCCTGGCGCATCCTTCGGTTTATGGACCCCAGGCCCAAAGTAGATGACATTTGGATCATTGCGGTCTGGCACATTGATTTCCAGTGGATTGGCAAATACATGGAGGTTATGGAGCCTGTCCCCATTAAATTCAACCGAAAGCTTCCGGGGCTGATCCAGTGTAAAAAATACCGTATTTCGTATTGTAGACATCTTGATGCCATCAGCAGCAGGCCTGATCTGCAGCGTCAATATGCTGCCATTGTTTTTTGTCACCGACACTTCTACCTGGCCAGAAAAGTCAAAATACACCATAGAAGCATCCTGTGGCTTGTCCATATCTACCTTTACGTTATATTCAAACAGGTCTTGCCATTCTCCTCCGGGCTTGCGCACGCGAACAGTATAATCATCATTGTGCTGGGAATAGATCACTTCCTGCGGTGCGGGATAGGTGATCAGTTCTTGTGCCCTGCTCCCTACCCCCACTACAGCCAATAAAAATAGTTGCGTTACTGTTTTTCTAATTATCTGCATATGTCATATGGTTTGATTTCATGTAGGACGTAGCTTCCCAGTTTTTCTACTCTCAAAAAAAAAGTTTATTTTGCTGCAACAGCCTTTTCAGACGCAGAATAATAAGCAGCGCCCAGCAATGCCCCGTCTTCCCAGAGTTCAGTAATCTTAAGCGGCGTATTAATGCTGTTCTGTTCCAATTGCCGCTTAACTTTAACAAGAAATAACGCATGGCACCGAGCAATATTCCCGCCAATAACCACCACATCAGGTTGCTCTCTTTCTATGAAGGTTTGCAAAAACAATGATAAACTGGCACAAAATTCATCGACTATGACACCAACCGCAGGTTCAGCTCCATGCAGTTTCACCAGTGCTTCGGTATCTTTTATTGACTTGCCGGTCAGTTCATAGTAACGCTTAACAAACCAGCGGGTTGAAATGTAGTCTTCCGCTATTCCATCTTTAAAGTCCGAAACACCCAGACAGGCGTCTTTCGTAATGCCATTGATACTAATCGCCGAGCCTAGGCCTGTGCCGAGGGTGATCCCGATCGCTTTTCCCTGAGATCTGGCCGCACCACAAAAAACCTCTCCGTGAAGAAAGGCTTCGGCATCATTCCTGAATAAGATACACTCCGGGGCGAGATCGAGATGCCTGGATAAGTGGCTTCGCACATCGAAGCCATAAAGCGATTCATATTTGTTCATCCCCTTAATTAAGGAAATGCCATTTTTATAATCAAAAGGTCCCGGCATGGCCAGCCTCAAATGGCTGATCTTATCCGGGCATTTAGAAATGATAGATTTTAAAGCGTTAATCCATACATCAAGGATCTCATCAGAAGTACCATAGGAATTTACACCTGCCCTGATCTTAAAATCATCGAGCACACATTGTTTTTCAAGATCAATTAAAGCGGCAGTAATGTGCGACCCTCCTATATCCACACCGATTGTTAAAGGTTTTTCGTAAAGAAGCATTTTTTATTGTTGTTTCCTTAAAGACACTCTAAGCGACAGGTTATACTCAACCAAAATGGCTGACTATTTTTTTAACTGATGCTTATACGCCTGTCGAATCCCTGATGATCAGCTTTGCAGGAACCTCTATTTTTTCTGATATTTTTGAAGTGCCATTCGTATCCAGCATATTCAACAATGCGTTAATCGACTGACGGGCAAGTTTTTTAATGGGTTGGGCAACAGCGGTTATAGACGGAGCGTAAATATTAAAAACCTCATGATCATCAAAAGCAATGATAGCAATATCTTCCGGTATGTTTATTTTTAACTGGTTCATTGCTTTAATCCCGCTAAACGCCAGGTAATTTGTTGCAAAAAAAATAGCATCTATCTGGGGGTTCTGCTTAATAAATTGAACCAGCTCCCTTACTTTTTGATCAAAATCACTTGCAAAAGGTATCTTTTTAATTACAGAGGAAAGCCTTGCATCGGCAAGCGCTTGCAGATATCCCTCCCGACGATCATGCATCTGGCACTGATCTGAATCCAGTTCAACGAAGGCTATATTTTTAAACCCTTTTTTAACCAGATATTTTGCAGCATCATAACTTGCCTTATAATTTTCAAGGACCACATAACTGGTATCTACACCCTTTAAATACCTGTCAAATAGCACTACTGGGAAACCATCATCAATCAAACTCTGAACATCTTTTTCCAGTCCGGCGGGTGGTGTAATAATGTAACCATCTACATGCCTTTCCCTGAAAAGACTGATCAGTTCCTTTGTCTTGTTCAGATCATTGTCCGTACTGCAATAAATGATCCGGTACCCGTTTTGATAGGCGAGTTCCTCCAGATGGTAAGCAACCTGTGCAAAGAAATAATCAGAAATATTCTCCACCATCAAACCAATGATCATCGTTTTTCCTGTGCTAAGACTCTTCGCCAGCTGATTAGGCTTGTAAGCCCGCTGCTCAACGTGTTTCATCACCCTCTCGGTAAGCTCTTCACTTATCCTCTTCTCTTTTGCCTTACCATTTAAGATAAAGGAAATGGTTGTTTTGGATATATTCAGTTCGCTAGCAATATCACGTATAGATAGTCTCTTGGCCATTTTTTTTTTCATGGGTATTTATTACAAAGAAATAATTGTCGTGCACTTAAAGACAACCGGATATTTATACCATACTCATATTTTTAATTTTTAATACAAGACGATGAATACCTGAGCGGTAAAAATCGGCTACCCATGAATCCATGTTCATGTTGGCCTGGCAGTACAGCTTAGGGCTTGCTCAGGTAAAATGATTGCTCAACGGGTTTTGCCGACTGAAGCTTTGGTTCAAAATTCCGTCCGTATTGCCATGCGACTACTGTAATCTTCAGCGGGTACCTGCTCCGTGGTGGAATTTCAGTTAAATAAAGTACCTCGTCCTTAAGTACTGCCGGCCCTTCTTTAATATAATAACTAACTGGCTCCCCGGCATCAGATACAGCATGTAACCGGACAGATCGCTTCGAGCCTGAAAAAGAAATTTCAGGGAAATCAATCTTTTGTTTCTTTCCATCTTTATTAACAATCGGGATCTTCATATTTGCCTGTTGTACGGCCGATTTATAGACCGCATCACCATCGCTCCGGGCCATAAACCAAATGTCACCAGAACGTTTCCGATTGTTGAAGCCTATCCGATAAAAAGCAATTTTAAACGTCGTATCGTTGATTTTAACCACCGGCCCACAGATGCGTATGATGTCAATCTTCGCAGCAGCATGTCCCTTTACCACCGGCTTTCCCGGCACCGAATCCAGGTATTCTGTGGATAAGTGAAAAGTCGAACCATCTGACAGCGGTGCAAATTTTGGATTAAATCCCGAAAATCCCGTAGCAGGTAATGGCTGTCCTTGCTGTACATATCCAATATATTGCGGCAATTTCCCCCTTGCGACTGCATAATAACGCTCGGTAGCTATAGCCATTTCCCTGTCGAATGCCCATCCTGCCTCTCCTTTATTCCCGCTATATCCAGCAACCGGGGCCGCCAAAGCTTCTGCAGGTTTATTGTTCCGCCAGCGATCAACCAGCCATCCTTTAAGGGGATCTACTGGTTTTAATACCACAGGTTTATTCAACGCAAATGACGCCGGCAGCCTGGCTTTTGCCGATTTGGCAATAAACAAATTCAGGAAACCGATCAGCTCATCCGAATAATCAAAATGACCAAAGCCGGCATCACATAAATAAGCAATGGCAGAACGGGGATGGGCTTTCCGGAAACTTATCGCTGGTGCTATACGCCCCTCCAGCCATTCATATTCTCCCATTACAAAAAGTCCGGGTATGCCATCTATTTGCTTGTTTTCCCAATCCGGATTAGGCTTTCCGCTCCCTGTCATATTTGTCAAGGGAACATCACCATGTATGGACAGTATGGCCAGTGTTCTTGAGGGGTTCCAGGCAGCAAAATTCCAGGGATAACTGGCAGCAGCGGAATGACCAATAGGAATGATGGGGGCAAATTCAAGTTCTCCATAACCGGAAACCTGAGCAAGGCTTTTCATTATCTCATTAAAAGCTGCGACTGTAGCCTGGGCTTTAAAATCGAATACCATATCGAACGCAGGTGTAATCCATATTTCTGCAAAACCCAACTTCGTCAGGTTTTCACGAAAGGCCCGATGTTCCAGAATTCCTTCCTCCAGCATATTGTGCTGGCCTACTACGACCCCTCTTACCTGCTTACAGTTCGGAGGAATCCATAAAAAGGCTGTAGGATGATCATTGGTTTCTGCAGAAGTTACCGCATAAACTGGAACAGACCACTGCCAGACAGCGGCTGACTTAGCCTGCCCAAACAGGTCACCGCCGCCCAGCAATGCCAAAACAAAACACAACACTATTTTCTTCACTGATTTCATAAATTTACTCCTTTGGCAAAATTCCTGATCAAAACGTTACTTCACCATCCTAAACCAGTCAAAATCTGCATAGCCACCCGTCCGTACTTCAGGTTTACTGATACAGAACAGGCCGATCTTGGCACCTATCCATTTATCTGGCTGTGCTTTAAAAGGGATGCCGATGGTCTTAAAGTTAAGGCCGTCTTCGCTAAAACTGAAAGTACAGACGGCATCAGGTGCCGCTAAATGAACCCTCAGATACACTTCAGGTCCTCCAGTTGCTTTTTCCTCAATTGTACGCTCCGAAGCTCCGTTCAAGGCGTCTTTACAGATTACCTGGCTAACTTTATAGCCTCTTTCATCCTTTGATATAGAAAGGTATGCATAATCGTTTCCCATGATCAGCAAGCCTGCTTTTTTACTTTGCCAAACGTCCCATTCCGTGCTCATCTTCACCTTTGTAGTCGCGGTAAAATCCGGAGCAGGTAACTTCTGCAAGAGTAAATTAGGTACCGGCCATAAGTTAACTGCTTCCTTCGGGGTCGCATAAGCAAACAGGCGCAGGTAACCCGAGTTTCTGATCTGCGCACTCCATTGTATTTTTTCATTCGCGTGCCATTGCCATTGCAGCCCACGCTCATCTGCATTGAATTCGTCACTTTCCGGAGGACTGGCTATCGGGTAAGTCCGCCCTACATCTGGTTTTCTGAAGCTTAGCACCGGCTCTCCCTTGCCATCGCCATCCGGGTCTGTTCCAATGACAGGCCAGTTGTTCAGCCACTTTACTGGTTGCAAATGGAGGATGCGTCCATAGGCAAACTTATCCTGAAAATGAAGAAACCAGTCCTCTCCTTTCTGCGTGCGTACCAGTGCCCCCTGATGCGGCCCATTGATGTCTGTTTTGCCCTGATCCATGACGATCTTTTCTTCATAAGGACCGTAAATATTTCTTGACCGCAATACCAATTGCCAGCCGGTAGCAACGCCCCCGGCAGGTGCAAACAGGTAATAATAGCCATTGCGTTTATAAAACTTAGGTCCTTCTACCGTATGGTGACGTTCGTGCCCGTCGAACACATGTTTACCGGGTCCGCTTACTTGTGTACCCGTACTATTCATCGGAAAAATTGTGAGCAGGCTATTTACTCCGGCCCTGCTACCTGCCCATGCAATGGCCAGGTAAGCTTTACCATCGTCGTCCCAGAAAGCACTCGGGTCAATCAGGCCTTTGCCGGCCATCACCAACACCGGCTTTTCCCAGTCGGCTGCCGGATTTTTGGTTTTTACCATAAAGATTCCAAAGTCCGGATCAGGGTAGTAGATCCGGTATTCACCATTGTGAAAAATGATACTCGGTGCCCAGACCCCCTTTCCATGTTGAGGGCTATCGTATATCTCCTCAGGCTCCTGTTTCTTTAATGCGTAATTGATAAGCTTCCAATTTACCAGGTCTTTGGAGTGCAAAACAGGCAGGCCAGGAATACAATTGAAGCTGGAGGCAGTCATATAATAGTCATCCCCTACCCTGATGGCATCAGGATCCGAATAGTCGGCGTGGAGCACCGGATTTTTATAGGTACCATTGCCCTGATCAGCTACCCACACTTTACTAATTTCCTGTGATGAACCAGGTAGGGCCATGCCCCAAAGCAGCAGGCACGCAGATATCTGACAATAGATCTTCTTCATATTTTTTTCCTTTTATAACTATCCAAAAAGTACAGTAAGGCTGCATTAAACCCCTGCGGATTTTCAATATTACTCACATGGCCCGCATTTTTGATAAAGACCTGTTTTGCTGAGGGAATGGCTTCCAGCAATTGGTTTTTATGTTGGGCATCAGCATCTCCGGTTAATACCATTACTGGTATGGTCACACTCAGAGTCCTTAGTTTTGGCCCGAGGTCATTGCCCAGCAAAAACCGGGGTTCGTGATGCTGGGGCTGCCAGGCATCCCATTTGTAGATCATCGTCCATATCGGCTCCCGTAGATGCTCAATCAATATTCCATTACGGCTGGTCAATGCATTAAACCATTCCCGTTTCATTGCCGCTGCACCCCTTAACTGCCAGGCTGTTATTCTTACCGATTGCTTATCCCGTTCTTCCCTTGTCCAAGGCTCAGAAGGCCCTTTAACCTTAAAGAAATCGCCACTTGCAGCTGTTGCCGTCAAAATGCGGTGCTGGTAAAGCGCAATAAAATCTGAAACGATAAAGCCTCCCAATGAAAGTCCGGCAATATGTGCTTTAGTGATCTTCAACTGGTTAAGCAAAGCGGCAAGGTCATCGGCATGCAGCGTCTTCTGCGTTTCTGAGGGCATGGACGACCAACCATAACCGCGCAGATCATAACGGATCACCCAGTATCTTTTTGACAGTTCAAAAAACTGCGGGTCCCAGGCGCTGCGGTCAAACGAATGCCCGTGGATCAACACCAGTGGTTCTCCTTTGCCCAGTTCCTCATAATACAAACGCCCTTTATCAGGCGTAAGGATATAGCCATGCTTCAGCTTAGGATGTGCTGCCTGTTCCAATACATCCCTTACCAGGTACGGTAAAACCGGACTGGCATAAAAAGGAACAAAGCCGTTTTTCATTTGGGCAACCCTTGCCAGAAAAAAACCATACACACCGGTCTTCTTATCTATCCAGGGGTAGGCACCCGCCCAACTGGGACTGCTGATCAACTGCGCAGCACCTTGCTCATCTACTTCTTCACGCCATTCCCCCAAACCATAAATATCAGTTCTGTTGCTCGCGCGGGCATTGGCCACATATTCTCCAGTAAACACTTTCGCTTTACCGATCTGGCTGGCCTGCATGGTTTCTATTGCCTCCCGGGATAGAATCCGTTTACCTTTAAACAGGCCATCGTTGCTAATCATGTTAAGGAAATTAGCATAATCCTGCAGACAGGTCCTTGCCCCGCCACCCAGCATTGGGCTATGGCCCGGTGTGGCGTCCACAGGAGCAAAATGTGTAGCTCTCATATGCAGCGGACGGGCAATTTTTTCCTGAAAAATATGCTCCCAATCTTTTCCGGTTGCCAGTTCCGCCATCCGGCCTGCAACCTGCATGGCCAAACCGCCATACTTAAATTTAGTACCTGCAAGCGTATCTGCAGGTAGCCCGGCAATATGCGCAACGGATTCGGTTAGGCTCTGGTAATTATCCGTAGGATTCCCTTTCGGCTGATAGTCCGGATACCCAGCAGTATGTGAAAGCAGTTGACGCAGGCTTGCCCTTCCCTTTTCTTCCTTAAACTCGGGAAGCCACTTGTCTACCCGGTCATCCCAGGCCAATAGCCCATCATCAACCACTGCAGCAATAGCCGCAGCCGCCAGCCATTTACCAGCTGAAGCGATATAAGCCAGGGTAGCCGGCTGATTATTCCCGTAATACTTTTTGTGGATTATCCGGTTGTCTTTCGCAATGATAATGGACGAGCCGTGGTAATAACCACTGTCTACCCAACCATTTATTTTACGGTCGAGATAGGAAAAATCGTAAATGCTCCTGTGTTTTTTTTGCTGTCCGGAAACAGGTAAAGCTACCTGTACCAGAGCAGCAATGATCAGCACATGGAACAGTGAAGATCTTTTTAACATTTAGTGCTTGACCTTGTAGAATTTATAAGCAAAGCAGAAGATTACAAGGTAACAGACGATCGGTGTGTAATATGCATTTGCAATACCGGCACTATCCGCAACCGCCCCCATTATAAAGGGAAAAAAAGCACCACCTACAACTCCCATAGATAAAAATGACGCTGCCTGCTGCGTACGTGCACCCAGATTCTTCAGCCCCAGACTAAATATAGTAGGGAACATGATGCTAAAGAAAAAATTGATCAGCAACAGGGCAATAAAAGAAACCGTACCGAAACTTTGTGCCACAATGATGCACATAAGGATATTACCTAATGCAAATGCTGCTAACAGTTTGTTTGGTGCAATGATACGCATCAGGAAAGTCCCAATAAAGCGGCCTGCAAGCATCATCCCCATAAATAACACCATGTAAGTTCCCGCTTCAGCGTCGCTGAAGCCCATCTTTTCATGGCCATAATTGATAAAGAATGCCCAGGTCCCAGCCTGTGCCGCTACGTTGAAAAACTGTGCTGCTACCGCCCAGACAAAATGTTTATGGTCGAACAATTTTTTATCAGGTGCAAAGTCCACGTTCACGGCATCCGTATCTGCTTCAGAAACGGCGTGCGGATCTGTAGTAGGTGGTACCTCTACAAATGAAAAAGATATGGCAACCAATAAAATTACTACACCTATCACTGCATAAAGTACTTTTACCGATGTAAGATCCGTACTACCGGCGACATTGTTGCGCAGTAGGAAATAACTCCCGATTGCGGGGCCGAGCATCGCACCTACTGCATTAAAAGACTGGGCGAAATTAATCCGCTGGTCACTGCTCCGCTGATCGCCCAACGAAGCGACAAAGGGATGTGCAACTGTTTCAAGGGTAGACAAGCCACAGCCAACAACAAACAATGCAATGCCAAAAAAAGCAAATGATGAAATATTGGCTGCAGGCACAAACAGAAAGGCGCCGATCGCAAAAAGCGACAAACCCAAAAGCACACCTTTCTTATATCCGAAGCGTTTCATAAACAATCCGGCGGGGATTCCCATTACCGCGTAGGCGCCAAAAACAGCAAACTGAACAAAGGCGGATTGAGATTTGGAAAGGCTCATAGTATGCTGAAAGTGCTTATTCAACACATCTGCCATGGTAATGGCAATGCCCCAGAACATAAAAAGTGAAGTGACAAATACCAGGGTAACCAGGAATTTCTTGTCGGTAAAGGCTACTTTGATTTTTAATTCGTTCATTTTTGCTTATCAGGTTTATTTGGTTAATATAATTTGGGTTGCAGCCAGATAGACTGCCCACCCGATGCTTTTAATTTAACTTCAAGTACAGTATTCGCGTCCACCTTCCTCGTAGTTATTCCGACTTTTGTAGCGGTATTTATTTTGTCATCGTCACTGTAGACTTTAGCAAGATAAGTTTTTCCTTTCGGTAAAAAATCAAATTTCACTTTTATTGTTCTGGCCTCTGTATTGGTTATGGTGCCCATAAACCACTGATCTCCACTTCTCCTGGCCACGCTCACAAATTCACCAGGGATGCCCTGCAGAATCCTTGTTTCATTCCAGGTCACCGGTATCTCATGCCAAAATTCCAGTTCCGGTTCATTATGATAGTAAGATGGCTTATCATACCAATACAGCGTTTGCAGCGGGCTAAAGTAAATCGGGGCTAAGGCCAGCTGGTGTCCATGGGTGGTTTTAATTCGTTTGTCAAAATAACAGATGGTATAATCTGCTGCGCCTGCAATATAACGGGTAAAGGGCATAACGGTGTTGCTTGTTGCATCAGGCATTTCTTCATTGCCTCTTATGCCTTCAGCAGTCATCAGGTTTGGCCAGGTCCGCTGCTCGCCGGTCGGCCTCCAGTCATCGTGTATATTAACCATGATCTGGTTTGCCGCAGCCTGCTGTATGGCTTTTTCTACCCAGGTTGTCCAGCGGTGCGATCCCGATTGTACAAAACCAAATTTAACACCCGCCACGCCCCATTTCTTGTAAATAGAAAAAAGGCTGTCACTTTGCATCAGTAAAGCTTGCTGGTTTACATATAACCAGACTCCAATTCCTTTCTGTTTTCCATATTTAATGATGGCGGGGAGATCAAAGTCTTTAATGGCAACCTTTGAAGCATCAGAACCAAAGCTAAACGCCGGTCCGTACCACTTCCAGTCGAACAATATATATTGCAAATTACGGGCAACAGCAAAATCAATGTTTTCCAGAGCATCTTTAGTGGTTTGTGACATGACCCGCATGATCTTTCCGGGTTTGATCCAGCTTTCCTCCTTTATTTTCGAAGGCTCGTTCAGGTTCAGGATCAGGTGATTGTTTTCGGCAAGCTGTGCCGGGCTTTCCGCCACCATAATGACCCGCCATGGTGTGGCAAAGGGCGATATCAGGTCGGCCGGACTAAACATCGAAGTCTGAATGGTATTGGCTTTTGCCTTACTCAGTTTAAATTTAGTCCTTGCGTAATCCACCATTTGCGCCTCAGCAAGCACAGCATGTAAACCTCCGGGTAATTCCAGCGTCAATGGCCTTTCGGCTTCACCGTCCCAGTTGCGCAACGGTAGCTTTGCATAAGGCGCCTGTGCCCATTTGGCTACCCAGGCTTTAGTTCCTTCCGGCAAGGTGAATTGGGTATCTTCAGCCATTACGCGGTAATAGGTACCCTTTTCATTTTCAGGAAAAAAGAAACGGAAAGCAACACCTTCATTGTATGCCCTCAGCTCAATATTCATGAGGTAAATAGGATTGTCATCCTTAACCGTTTCCACTGTAGCAGCATTGAAATGATCGCGAATAACATCTCTTTCGCCATATACAGGTTTCCATGTGGTATCTTTTGTGGTAGAGATGATCTTTGTCACCTTCAGGTTCTCAAACCATCTCTGCCGCTTATCTACTGGAAGCGCCATGGCACTTTCCGATAAGTGGTTATCCAGCTGAAGCTCCATAACCGACTCGGCAATTACAGTTTTGTTTTTAAAGCTAACCTGGTAGTAAAAGGTTTTTTTTCCTTTGTCATCACTTTTCTGGTAAAATTTAACAGCCATATTGTTATCCGGCGAAAGCAAGGTGGTTTCTGTTCCCGCTACAATAGTTTGCGCAAAAGAAAGCCTGCAGCTCATTAAAATAAGAAAAAGGCAACTGGATAATCGGATTCTATACATGGAGCTATTTATAAGTGTTCAAGGTTTACATAAATGCTCATTCCACGCTGAAGCTTTTTAAGTCGCAATAAAGCCTCAATGTAATAATAATCAGCATAGATAATTGAAGCGTCTATTTCGGAACCGTTGGGTTTGTGCCCGGTTGAATGTAAAAGAAAAGCACTATTGTTTTCCCTGCTCTGGTACTGAGCTGAAGACAAAGAACTGAGCATTTGTTCAGCCTCTGTCCTATACAACTTAGCTTTAGCTTCCTCTTTGACGAACGTTGAAAGTTCTAACAGGGCAGAGGCCACTACGGCTGCGGCTGAAGCGTCACGGGGTACATTTGGAATCGCTGGATCATTAAAATCCCAATAGGGAATCAGATCAGCAGGCAGGTCCTTTAAATATACATCCGTAACTTTTTGGGCAAAATCCAAAAACACAGGATCTTTAGTTTCCCTGTAGCACATGGTATAGCCATAGATTGCCCAGGACTGTCCCCTGGCCCACATCGAATC
>CAMLDJ010000134.1 GCA_946478755.1 uncultured Pedobacter sp.
TTATTTGTGTACACCAAAGTGCTGATATGTATGGTTCTGACAGAAGCTTTTTGCAAGTCGTGACCTACCTTAGTCAGTCTGGCGACTTTAAGAAAATAACAGTTGTCCTTCCACGCAGCGGGCCACTGGTGTCCGAGCTTGAAAAGCTAAACGTGGATATCATCTACCTGAACCTTTCCTTACTAAGTAAGACCTATTTAATGAAATTGCAATGGGGGAAAATCCTTTTTCCACTATTGCAGTTTCGTACTAAAAAGAAGCTGTTTAATGAATATGACGTGGTGTATGCCAATACTTCAGTAATTTTAGACTTTTATCTTCTGGCGCCTTTTCTCCATCAAAGGAAAATCATTCATATCAGAGAGATCCCTAATAAACTGCTGAGTAACGTGCTCTCCCTGTTTCTGAAGCAGGCAAAATCAAAAATCATATTCAATTCGTATTCTACTTTAAGCAGCTTTAAAAAGCTCGAGAATAGTGTGGTGATCCATAATGCATTTGAGGGCTTTGGGAAAGAAATAACGAAAGAAATCACGAACAAGGAAGAAATGCCGTTGAAGGTGCTGCTGATTGGCAGGATCAACGGCTGGAAGGGGCACGGTTTTGCCATTGATTCGTTGGCAAATATGAAATCTTCTCCGGTATTACTAAGAATTGTGGGCAGTACTTCTGCAGGAAATGAAGAGCTAGTGCTGCAGTTAAAGAAAAAAGTCAACAATCTGGGATTGAGCAGGCGGGTTGAATTCCTGGACTTTGTTTCGGATACGGCTGAAATCTATGCATGGTCTGATGTGGTGATTGTTCCAAGTACAAAACCAGAACCTTTTGGAAGGATTGCAATAGAAGCAATGAGCTTATATAAACCTGTTATCGCTGCAAACCATGGTGGGTTACCGGAAATTATCGAAGATGAAGTAAGTGGGTTTTTATTTGAACCGAACAACACAACTTCTTTTGTGAATGCTTTAACCAGATATGCCAGCGACAGGGAATTGTTAGCACGGCATGGAAAGAATGCTAAAAGAGCTTATGATGAAAAATTCTCTTTAAACGGCTTTTATAAGAAACTGGATTCCATCTTCAAAAGTGAGTTGGCTTGAGAATAATATTAAACTATGAATAGTAAAATAGGGTTATTGCTTTTACTTTTAACTGCTGCAACTGCCGCATTTATTCCTGATGGTTATGGTCAGGATAAATCTTCAAAAAAGTTGTTTATCGGTGCTTATTATTTTGATGGGTGGACAGGGAAGACCAATCATATTACGAGTTCCTTAAAGGAGAATTTTAAGGAAAGAGAGCCTGTATGGGGCTGGATCACGAGCAAGCCGGAAATTATTCAAAAGCAGATAAATGCAGCTGCGGAGGCAAACATCGATTTCTTTAGCTTTTGCTGGTATGATTCTGATTCCTCTAAAAGGAATCTGGAGGAGCCTCGAAACAATGCACTCCGGTTATTTACGAATACGATGGATAAGAAAGGTCTGAAATTCAATCTGCTTGTGGCGAATCATTTTGGTTATCTGATTGGCCCTTCTGATTGGGAAAGAGTGATAAAAATATGGATTAATCTATTCCAAAATGAAGCCTATCTGAGATTTAAAGGAAAACCACTACTCAGTTTCCTGAGTTTACGCATGCTGCTCAGCAGGTTCGGCTCTGCTGCAAAGATTAGAACCGCATTGGATAAGTTGAGAGCAGATGCAAGTGCTAAAGGCCTGGGAGGAGTTTATATTGCCGTCTGTGTTGGTCCGAAACAGGCAGAGGCTGACCTGGCAAAACAATGTGGGTTTGATCTGTTAACAGGTTATAATTACCATGATCAGACTTTAATTCCGGGGCAATCTGTAAGCCATATCAAGACATTGAGTGGAAGGGAACAGTCTGTTTGGACCAGCTGTTTGAAATTGGGTATGCCCTATATGCCGGTCACGACATTAAATTGGGATCCACGGCCCTGGGACGATACCAGCAAAATAAAAAGACCTTCCCCTCATTTTAACGGTTACTCCCCTGCTTCCGTATATCAATCTGTAAAAGGATTAAAGAAATGGGCGCTTGAAAATAATCCTTCCCGTTCGGCAACTAATCTGGCGATGATCTATGCCTGGAATGAATACGGAGAAGGCGCATGGTTAACCCCGTCTGGCCGATACCAAAATAAATTTTTACAGGCGGTTAAGGAAGCGTTGAAATAAACAAAACATATGAAAAGGCTATTCCAAACTATTATTAAGAAAAGAAACCCCTCCTTTAGTTTTGATGAGAACATCAGCAACCGTACCCTTTTCAATCTGGTGCTGAGTAAAAGTTTTGATCTTTTGAGAGGTGTTGTCTTTCTTTTAATTCATTTAAAAAAGCCGGGGCTTATTTTTGTTGGAAGGGCTGTAAGGTGTTTCAACAGTCAGAACATTAGCCTGGGTAAATGGGTGAAGATCGATTACGGCGTATACCTTAGTGGGCTCGGTAAAGGAAGGCTCATCATCGGGGATTCATCGGGTATAGGTGCTTATTCTCAATTGATCATATCTACTTCTTTTAACAATCTGGGAGAGTACATCCACATCGGAAAACATGTAGGCATTGGTCAGTTTGCCAGTATTGGTGGTTCGGGTGGTGTAACTATTGGGAACCATACCATTATTGGCCAGTATTTCAGCTGCCATCCTGAAAATCATAATTACAGTGACCGGGATAAACTGATCAAAAACCAGGGGACAACACGTGCTAAGATCACTGTTGGGGAGAACTGCTGGATTGGTGCAAAGGTAACCATCCTCGCGGGAGTGACCATTGGAGATAATTCCATTATCGCAGCAGGAGCGGTGGTCAATAAAAGTATGCCGCCAAATTCAATTATTGCGGGCGTTCCTGCCCGCATTATAAAAAGCACATATGATTAGAAAGATTTTTTTTAGCCTGCTGACCTGCGTGGTTTTATCAACATCAACAGTGATATCGGTAAATGCTGCCGGTATTGAGGCAGATTCTGTTCCTTCAAAAGTGTTGATTCTGGGGAACAGCATTACTTATCATGGAGCGAAACCCTCAGTTGGCTGGACAGGTAATTGGGGCATGGCGGCAAGTAATGTGAAAAAGGATTATGTCCATATTCTTCAGGCAAAAATCAGGGATGCACGGCCAGGTATCTTGTTTAAGTCTGGTAATATTGCGGATACCTTTGAGCGGCAATTCTGGAAATACAGTGCTCATGATTTTAAGGATTACGGTGCCTTTGGTGCCGACCTGGTCATTTTGGTCATAGGTGAGAATATCAATGATGCACTGGCGGTGAAACATGGGCTGGGAGCCCATCTGGAGCAATTTGTGAACGAGCTGTCCGGGCAGAGAAATTTACAGGTTTGTTTGGTGGGAAGCTTCTGGCCCAATAAGGATATTGACCGCATTATGGAAGCAACTGCTGCAAAGAATAATTGGTTATACGTAGATCTTCAGGGGCTCTATCAGGAAAGAGATAAGAATACAGCCGTCAATCAATATCAGAATAAGGGAGTAGGCATGCACCCCTCTGATCAGGGAATGGAAAGCATAGCACAAAGGATCTGGACCAGCATACAGGACTTATTTATCAATTCAGGATGAAACCATCGTGAGTTTACACTCACAAAAGAGAATCAAATTCAGATAGCTTCATACCTAAAAAGAAAATTATATACTGATGAAACCATCATGAGTTTACACTCACAAACAGGAATGGATAAACTCATGATAGCTTCATAACCTATAAAAACAATATATACTGATGAAAATAGCAATTATTGGAACGCGGGGTATTCCGAATCATTATGGTGGGTTTGAGCAATGCGCAGAGTATCTGGCGCTGGGTTTAGTAAAGAGGGGACATGAAGTGCTTGTTTACAATTCGCATAATCACCCTTATCAGAAAAGCAATTGGAATGGTGTTGAGTTACGTCATTGCTATGATCCGGAGCATAAACTGGGGACGGCCGGGCAATTCATTTATGACTTAAATTGTATTCTGGATGTCAGGAAGCTCGATTGTGATGTGATTCTTCAGCTGGGGTATACAAGCGGCTCTGTTTGGGGTTGGTTATTACAAAAAGAGGTGGCTGTTACCACGAATATGGACGGGCTGGAATGGAAGCGTACGAAGTACTCTAATACGGTGAGGAAATTCCTGCAATGGGCGGAAAGATTGGGTGTTAAGTACAGTGACCACCTTATTTCAGACTCTATAGGCATTCAAGACTATCTAAGGCAAAAGTATAACGCTGATTCTACTTTTATTGCCTATGGCGCTACGCTTTTTGAGCAGCCAGCGGAATGCATACTTAAAAATTATCACGTGTCCCCCTATAAATATGATATGCTCATTGCCAGATTAGAACCTGAAAATAGTATTGAAATTATTCTGGACGGAGTGGCAAAAAGAAATCTTAGCCGTCCATTTTTAGTGATTGGCAAGCATAAAACTGTCTATGGGAACTATTTGAAGGAGAAGTATTCAGGTGATAGTCAAATCAAGTTTATCGGGGGGATTTATGATATTAATATTCTGAATAATTTACGCTATTATTCCAATATCTATTTTCATGGTCATACCGTTGGTGGGACAAACCCCTCACTTTTAGAGGCGATGGCATCTGACAGCTTAATTTGCGCTAATGACAATCCCTTTAACAGATATATCCTGGGAGCGGATGCGCTCTATTTTAATGATGCAAAGGGAGTGGCTGACCACCTGAAGAAAGTGCAGTATGAGGAAGATAAATATCAGACGATGATTCAGGCAAACAGGAATAAGATCACCAACATATATGATTGGGAATTGATCGTTGACCAATATGAGAAACACCTTTTAGAAGTGCAGGGTGTTGTAAACAGACAACATTTCGCTGGTGTTTTATTAAAATCTCTTTTTTAATTTAAGAATTATTCCTGAAGAGTTGTTCAACAGTTTGCCCTGGTCAAGGGCGGTTGCAAAACCTGCACTATACCCATTCCTCAGTTTTTTTGTGCCTTCTAAATAAAAGGAAAATTGCTCAACAGGTTTGAAGACATTCGTGGTCTGGGGATTTCTGATATTGCCTGTCGAATTTCCGTAGATGCTGGTTCCGAAAGTCCCGTAATTCCAGGAATAACTTAGCTTCGTCATGACGTCCCAGCTGTATATCCTGCCGCTTAGCCCAGTATGCAGGGCAATGACCCTGTTATTGATAAAATAATCTGCCTTTTTTATCGCTTGCCCGCTTTTGGCATCGTGTCTGGGCGTAATAAATGGATTACCCAGACCCTGGCTTTTATAAGACCATCCCTTGACATAGTAAAAGTTATTGTAATAATCTTCATCTCCCGACTTTGTGAAGGTAGACCAGGGATATCCCGCCTGATCTTTGGAATAAAAGAGTTCAAACAATACCTTTTTCCAGGCAAAGCCGTTTGTTTTATTTCCGTACTTTTTGTTTTCAACGCTAAGCCCGTTTAAACCATCATTAATATTAGCAAGTTTGGATAAGGCACCTACATCATAAAAATTTTGACGATAGATCATCACTTTAACTGCATCAAACTCGTATTCCGCACCGAGATCAAGAGAACCTAGCTGGTTCCCAATTTTAGAGGTTGGAACACCTTTGGTACCATACCCTTTTCCTGTAAGCACATGAAAGAAAGTTTCGAGAACGGATAGTTTGAAATTTGATCCATAAGCAGCTTGTTCATTGCCCCAATATACCTGGTGGTTGAATCCTCCGTAAAGTTTAAATCTCCAGTCTGCTTTTCCCAGTCTGACGTAAAGTGATTTTTGATGGAAATAGGTTTTAGGATTCGTATCATTGATGTAATAGGTGATTTTAGATGTAGGGGAAATGCTGTCCAGAATTTGTGCTCTGCCCAGCCATCCATGCGCGAAATTTCCTTTGACTGAGAACAAGCCACCGAAAATTGGCACCCTGTAATATTCAGGGATAGAAAGGTCCAGCTTCGGCACCCCGGGAGCATTCCCGGAAACAGAGAAATTACCTGAACTCAATGAGGTATCGCCATTTAAGCCCATTACATCTTTTGTTCTACCCGCCTTGAACTGAAATACTCCCAGTCTCGCCTTTGCATAAGCTGAGATGAGTTGAAGGTTAGCGTCCTTTCCTGCATTGGCCCTGCCTTCGAACCCAAATCCCCAGTCGACCAGTTTGGTGCCTGAGTCTGTATATTCCTTATATGCCTTTCCGATGAAACCGGCTGACAGGCCAGATGAGGGCATGGAGCCAAATTGGTTAGACCGCATCCAGAAGGGAACAACATCATTTGTAGTACCTATTGCCTGCGCCTCCAGTTCATACTTAACCTCGGGTTTTTGTCCGTAAGCCTGAATAGAGAACATCAAAAGAAATGCAATACCGAAGAACGTGTGTTTTGCTTGTTGAATGCGATTTATAACCATACTGTCTTTTTATGTGTTTAAATGAAACTATCTCCGAATTCTTCGGTAAGTTGTTTTACTACCTCTTTAATTTCCTGCTCCTGGTCCTTAGGATAAATGAGGAGTGCATTACCATCATCTATAACGATAAAGTTGTCCAGGCCTCTGATGACGGCAAGTTTATCTGCATTGATATGAATAATGCTGTTTTGTGTGTCCTTTACGTTGACCTGTTTAGCGGCGATCACGTTATTCATGGCATCTTTGTCTGCCGTTTCATGTAATGAATTCCAGGTACCAAGGTCAGACCATCCGAAATTTGCAGGAATGGTATAGATGTTATCTGCTTTCTCCATAATGGCATAGTCTATCGATATGTTTGGAGAAGAAGTATAGTTTTTATCAATAAACGCACGTTCCTCCAGGCCATTGTAGTATTCCATTCCGCTTTCGAACAGATCGTGAATTTCTGGTGTGTATTTCTTTAAAGCATTGATGATCGCAGTTGCTTTCCAGATAAAGATTCCTGCATTCCAGAGGTAGTTTCCATCTGCCAGGTACTTTCGGGCTTTTTGAAGTGTAGGTTTCTCTCTAAATTGTGTTACTTTAAAAATGCCCTCTTCAACTTCCTGGTTGTACTGAATATATCCATATCCAGTATCCGGTCTAACCGGGCTGATTCCGAGGGTGACCAAAGCTTCATGCTTGCGGGTATAGGCCAAAGCAAAAAGAAGCCGTTCTACAAAAATATCCTCAAATAAAATAAAATGATCTGAAGGTGCCACAACCAGGTTGGCTTCGGGATTGAGGGCGGCTAATTTAAAAGAAGCATATGCAATACAGGGGGCTGTATTGTTTCTGCTTGGCTCACAAATCAGCTGATCGACAAAAACGCCTTCCAGCTGATCTAGGATAATGTCGCAATATTGACTATTGGTCACAATGAAAATGTGGTCGGCAGGACAGATTCTTAAGAAGCGGTTATAGGTAATTTGTAGTAGCGATTTTCCTGTTCCTAAGATATCCAAAAACTGTTTTGGGAAATGATTGCGGCTCTTGGGCCAGAAGCGGCTTCCGATGCCGCCAGCCATAATCAGTACATAGTTATTTTTATCCATGAGTTTACTGGTTACCAATAAAAACTTCGTTTTCAATAAGTGGTCTGCCGATGCTATTGTAATAATATCCGAGGTCAATCATTTTTTGAAGATCATATAAATTACGACCATCAAAGATCACTTTGTTGTTCATGCGTTCCTCCAACTGATTGAAATCAGGATTTCTAAATACCGGCCATTCTGTAGCAATCAGTAAAGCATCTGCATTATCCAATGCTTCATATAAGTCGGTGGCATAGGTGATCTGATCTCCGAGTCGCTTTTTTACATTGTCGATCCCTTCAGGATCAAAAGCCGTAACTGAAGCTCCATTTTTGATCAGGCGGTCGATGATGTATAAAGCAGGTGCTTCGCGGATGTCATCCGTTTCCGGTTTAAAGGCGAGGCCCCAGAGTGCAAAATGTTTTCCCGGAATATCATTGTTGTAATATCTCAATAGCTTATCTACGAGTACGGTTTTCTGCTTTTCGTTTACAGACATGACTGCCTTCAGAATCTGAAAATCGTACCTGTTTTCTTCTGCGGATTTTGACAGAGCTTGCACATCTTTTGGAAAGCAACTGCCTCCATAACCAAGGCCAGGGAAGAGGAAACGTTTGCCAATCCGCTCATCAGAGCCTATTCCGCGACGTACCGCGTCAACATCAGAACCGACCAGCTCACAAAGGTTTGCGATCTCATTCATAAAGGTGATTTTAGTGGCAAGGAATGAATTCGCCGCATATTTAGTTAATTCGGATGAACGCTCATCCATAAACAGAATGGGGTTGCCCTGTCTTACATACGGCGTGTAAAGTTCGATCATTAGTTTGATGGCGCGTTCGCTTTTGGTGCCAATCACTACCCGGTCGGGTTTCATAAAGTCTTCTACAGCAACGCCCTCACGCAGAAATTCAGGGTTGGAAACGACATCGATGTTTATCGCCGTATTGGCTGCAAAAACGGCCCGTACCTTATCTGCTGTACCTACCGGAACAGTGGATTTATTGACGATCACTTTGTATTCCGTAACCAGTTTGGAAATATCTTCTGCGGCTCCTAAAATATAGGAGAGGTCTGCATTACCATCTCTATCTGGGGGTGTAGGCAAGGCCATAAAGATAATCTGGGCTTCCTTAACAGCGAGCTTTAAATCTGTTGTGAAAGTCAGTCTTTTTTGAGATATGTTTCTTACAAATAAGGTGTCGAGGCCGGGTTCATAGATTGGAATAGTCCCGTTTTGCATCTTTTCTACCTTTGCATGATCAATGTCTACACAGATTACATTGTTTCCTGTTTCTGCAAGACATGTACCGGTTACTAAACCTACATATCCTGTTCCTATTACCGCAATTTTCATAAGTAGTTTCTTTTTTTTATTGTAAACCTACCTATCATGACTTGATAATTTTGCTATTTTTCTTAAAATACCTATTTGTGGGGACATTTTGAATTGCTAATCAAGCTAATTTTGAAAATGTTAAGAGGTTTGTTAGGTTGGCCTGAAAATTTTAGGTTGTTTTTATTAATCAACGCCTTTTGATCACAATTTGTTAACGCGGTTTTAACAATTCAACTCTAACTCAATTCAGATGCAGACACGTTATTTATACTTGCTTAAATACATCTTGCCTATTACGGATATCGTAATGGTCAATATGGTCTATGCTCTAGCTTATTATATTACCGAATATCTGGGGAAATCAGTTCCAGATGAGTTGTGGCAGCATTATATGGTGGTTTGCAATCTGATATGGATGTTCAATTCGGTTGTTTTTGGTTTGTATTCCGAGTATGGATCCAGAAGACTAGAACGGATTTATAGAGGAACCTGGCGCAGCATTGCACTTCATTTGGTTATTTTTGCACTATATCTGCTTTTTCTCAAGGATTTAGAGTTTTCAAAGACCTTTCTTGCCGTATTTTATGGGTTGATGATCAGCGCCTTTATTCTAAATCGGTTTCTGGGTACTGCATTTCAGTTTATGCTGGTTCAACGGTTTAACGTAAACAAGAAAGTGGCATTAATTGGTGTGAACCCAACCGGACGTCGGCTGGCGCACTATCTGGATCGTCAGTATAATATAGATTTTTACGGCTATCTGGATGACGGCAGCAGGATCTATGCCGATGAAAATGGAAATTTATCCACCAGATTTATCTCTAAAATGGTTGCAGCGGCAGTAAATGGGGTAAAGGACGTATATGTCTCCCTTGAACCTCACCGAATGTCGGAAGTTAAAACCTTTTTGGAAGAAGCCGATAAACATTGTCTTAGGGTGAAGTTTATTCCCGATATCGAGACCACATTGGCCACGCCATATACGATCAGCTATGTAGGAGGAGAGTTTCCTGTGATCTCGTTGAGAAAAGAACCATTGGAAAGTGTCAGTAACCGTTTTAAAAAGCGTGCTTTCGACCTCGTTTTCAGTACTGCGATTATTGTTTTTATACTGAGTTGGTTATATCCGATAATCGCCATTCTGATTAAGCTGCAAAGTAAGGGGCCTGTTTTGTTCAAGCAACTCAGAAGCGGGCAGAATGATGAGCCATTCTGGTGCTATAAATTCAGGAGCATGAAAGTCAACAATGACAGTGATAAGAAACAAGCCACTAAAGACGACGACCGGATCACGCCAATCGGAAAGTTCCTTCGCAGATCAAGCCTGGATGAACTGCCCCAGTTCTTTAATGTTTTTTTGGGAAATATGAGTGTGGTAGGGCCAAGACCACATATGCTGAGCCATACTGAAGAATACAGGGCGATCATCGATCAGTATATGGTCCGTCATTTCTTAAAGCCAGGAATTACAGGCTGGGCGCAGGTTAACGGCTTCAGAGGGGAAACCAAAGAAGATGGTGCCATGAAAAAAAGGGTAGAACATGATATCTGGTACCTGGAAAACTGGAGCGCGATGCTGGAAGTGAAAATCGTCTTCATGACGATCATTAACATGATCAAGGGAGAAGATAAAGCGTATTAACAGATTAGTAACATAAAATTATGAAGAAAATATTAATTACCGGTGGGGCTGGTTTCATTGGCTCACACGTAGTCAGGTTATTTGTCAAAAAGTATGCTGATTATGAGATCATCAATCTGGATAGACTGACTTACGCGGGGAACCTGTTGAATCTTACTGATGTGGAACATTACACTAACTACAGGTTTCTCAGGGGAGATATCACTGATGCTGGTTTTGTTACTGAGATTTTTCAAGTTGAAAAACCGGATGCAGTCATCCACCTGGCTGCGGAATCTCATGTAGACCGCTCTATCAGTAATCCCATGGAATTTGTAATAACCAATGTGATTGGGACAGTAAATTTGTTAAATGCGGCAAAAGAATCCTGGAAAGAAAATTACAACTTCCATCGGTTTTACCATGTAAGTACAGATGAAGTTTACGGTGCCCTGGGCGACACCGGAATGTTTACTGAAAGTACTGCCTACGATCCACATAGTCCTTATTCAGCTTCAAAGGCAAGTTCTGATCATTTTGTTCGTGCTTACCATGATACGTACGGCTTGGATGTGGTCGTTTCCAACTGTTCAAATAACTACGGATCTCATCATTTTCCCGAAAAGCTGATCCCGCTCGCCATTAACAATATCAAAAATTGTAAGCCGGTGCCCGTTTATGGCAGGGGAGAGAATATCCGCGACTGGCTTTGGGTAGAAGATCATGCCCGTGCAATTGATACGATTTTCCACCAGGCGAAATCAGGAGATACTTATAATATTGGCGGACATAATGAATGGAAAAATATTGACCTGATTCATTTGTTATGCAGGATTATGGATCAGAAACTGGGAAGAACAGCAGGGGAATCTGCGCAGCTCATTACTTATGTAACAGATAGGGCAGGGCATGACCTCCGGTATGCTATAGATTCCACCAAACTACAGGAAAATCTGAATTGGGTTCCTTCTTTACAATTTGAAGAAGGTCTGGAGAAAACCGTGGATTGGTATCTTGAAAATGAGGAGTGGCTGGAAAATGTGACCTCCGGACATTATCAGGATTACTATAAGCAACAATATGAATATAATGAGCAGTAAAATACTGGTTTTCGGTGGACATGGTCAACTTGGACAATGTATCCGCAGGATTTGTAAAGAAAGAGGAATATCTTCTGTTCTTTTTTTTGATGAAATAGAAGGAGATATTCTGAATCCAGCTATTCTGAACAAATTATTTCAGGAAGAAACTCCGGAATTTGTGATCAATTGCGCAGCTTATACCGCGGTGGACAAAGCGGAAGATGAACCTGACCTTTGTGAAAGGATCAACAAGGATGGCGCTGCAAATCTGGCCAGATGCTGTAAGAAATTTGAAGCAACACTACTTCATATCTCCACGGATTTTGTTTTTGACGGGGAGCTGCCCAAACTTTTGAATGAGGAAGATGTGACTGAGCCCATAAATATATATGGCAAAACCAAACTCAATGGCGAACAGGAAATTGCAACTTTATTGAAGGAACACTACATCCTTCGGACGAGCTGGCTGTATTCTGAATTTGCGAATAATTTCGTAAAAACCATGCTTAAACTGGGGGCTGAAAGAAATGAAATGAGTGTCATTGTTGATCAGGTAGGAACACCGACCTATGCGGCAGATCTGGCCTCAGTGCTATTGGATGTCATTGAATCAGATCACAAAGCTTATGGGACTTATCATTATAGCAATGAGGGGGTAACCTCATGGTATGATTTTGCAAAAGCAATTTTTGACCTTAGTGAGACAGAGGTAATTCTTCATCCAATTCCGGGATCTGCCTATCCAACCAAAGCTACCCGACCAGCCTTTTCTGTAATGGATAAATCAAAAATTAAACGAGTATATCAGCTGGAAATCCCTTATTGGAGAGACAGTCTGTTCAAATGTATTAACGCGATAAAAACAAATGACAAATGAAAGGAATTATATTAGCCGGAGGTAGCGGTACCCGTTTACATCCTTTGACCCTGGTGATGAGTAAACAAATGATGCCGGTCTATGATAAACCAATGATCTATTATCCATTATCAACCTTAATGCTCGCGGGTATTAATGAGATATTGATCATTTCAACTCCTCATGATCTGCCTAACTTTGAGAAATTACTTGGAGATGGAAGTAAGCTTGGCTGTAAGTTTTCTTACGCGGTACAAGCCGAGCCTAATGGTCTTGCCCAGGCATTTGTAATCGGTGCGGATTTTATCGGTACAGATAAAGTTGCGCTGGTACTCGGCGATAACATTTTTCATGGGGATGGGATGGCCAAACTCCTTCAGGGCAGCTCAGATCCTGAGGGAGGTGTTGTCTTTGCTTATCCGGTAGCTGATCCGGAACGTTACGGCGTAGTGGAGTTTGATGAAAATAAGAAAGCGATTTCAATTGAAGAAAAGCCGGTAATGCCAAAATCTGATTACGCAGTGCCTGGTTTATATTTTTACGACAACAGCGTGGTGGAAATCGCAAAAAATATCCAGTCTTCTCCAAGGGGTGAATATGAAATTACAGATGTTAATAAAGTTTACCTGGAGCAGGGCAAACTGAAAGTTGGCGTCCTGAGCAGAGGAACAGCCTGGTTAGATACCGGTACCTTTGCTTCATTGATGCAGGCTGGTCAGTTCGTTCAAGTGATTGAAGAACGTCAGGGATTGAAAATAGGCTGTATCGAAGAAGTCGCTTACCGAATGAATTTCATTGATGACGAACAGCTTTCTGCTATTGCTACACCGTTAATTAAAAGTGGTTACGGCGCCTATCTTTTGAAAATGATTAAGCAAAATGAAGCATTGGCCGCCAGCTAATTGAACGTTTTCAATCCCGATCATTTATACCATTCCGTGGTAAATTGTTTCCGAATTTCGAAGTTTTGGATTCTATGGTCTTATGGATAAAATAATGTAGAATAGATCACGAATTTGTAGATAAAAGTTACAGTCGAATTGAGGTAAAGTTTGTGATATGGAACGGCAACAGACTTTTGTTGTCTTCGATCTGCTGCTTTTGCCTGTAAAAATGGAAAAAAATACGCAGTCAATGGCCAAAATCGATTGCTCAAGATTATTTGTAACAAAATCCCCATTTATAGGGATGCGCGATCTGCTTAATTGGATTAATTTTTGTTATTAATTGGTCTTATAGCTTGATATAAAGACCTTTATAGAGAAATAGGTCTATTTAAGTTCTTAAAGATTAATTTTTATCCTAATTTGTTTTAATTCCAATGCCGATCTACCCGTTGTACATTATCACCTGCACTTTACTCCTTTCCTGGGCGCTGTTGCT
>CAMLDJ010000135.1 GCA_946478755.1 uncultured Pedobacter sp.
TGATGAATGCTGTATCCCGTTTTTTCTGGTTTTGCTCCGGTGCGCATATTTCAACCTTAGAAAAGCACCCCACAGAGCATAACAAATATATAGGCATAGGTGCTACGATATTCTTTACCGGGCTGTTTGCAGCGCTGTCTGGTGGGTATGCGATGTATTTTGTATTTAAGGGTGATGCAGGAGCTGTGCTTTTTGCCCTCTTCTTTGCCTTAATATGGGGCCTTGCCATCTTCAACATGGACAGGTACATCGTATCCAGCATCAATAAAAGCGCCACCGTTAACAAGCAGATCCTTCAGGCCACTCCACGGATCTTATTGGCTATTATGATCGGGATTGTGATTTCGCGTCCCTTAGAGCTGAAGATATTTGATAAAGAGATCAAAGAACGCTTAAAAGTCAGCTACCTGAACAATCAACGCTCAAGGATCGACACGCTGAATGCGGCTTTCGGAAACAAATATGCGATAGAGCTGGGTAAATTAAACGAGGCTAAAATGCATCGCGATTCGATGGCCAGCGGGATAAAATCAGACCGGCAAAAACTCAACTTTGAAATATTTGGGAATAAAACCACTGAAACATCGGGTGTAATGGGTTATGGGCCTTACGCTAAAAGAAAGGAAGCGGAGTTAAAACAACGTGAGCAGGAGCTGGATACGTTAAGCGCCCAGGTCCGCACACTCGAAAAGTTTGTGGACGATAGAAAGCAATTTGATGGGCTGATGACGGAGAAGCTGTATACAGGGAAAGAGTTGGATAGCCTCACCAGTATAGCAGGTTTTGCAGACCGCAACTGGGCATTGGGACAGCTTAGTTTTAACCGCGACGGCAGCAGGGATACGAGCACCTCGCTAGCGGTAACATTTATCGGCCTGTTATTTATCTTTTTTGAATGTCTGCCGGTTTTCGTAAAATTGATGAGCAGCAGAGGACCCTATGACAGATCGGTGGAAAATATGGAAACCAGCCAGATCTATGAGTCAGATAAGGATACGGACTTCGAAATTGGCGCAATAGATGGGGTACATGAAACCCGGCTGAGCACTGAAATTCAGCGCAGAAAAAATAAATTATACGAAATATGAAGAAAATCTTTTACACCATAGTAGCCCTGCTGTTTACCGAGCTTGCCTGGGCCCAGGACATCAACAAGATCATCACCAGCCCCTATGTTGATCAGCTGATAAAAACACTGAGCAGTGATGAGATGCGGGGACGCGCTACATTTAGTCCCGGTATTGACCGGGCCGCAACATTTATCGAATCTGAATTTAAAAGCATAGGCCTGTTGCCGCTAACGGGAGAAAACGGATACAGGCAAACATTTGAGAAAGATGGCAAGCCGCTCTTCAATGTTGCGGGCATCATTCCTGGTAAATCCAAAGCAAAGGAACTAGTGGTATTTTCAGGACACTACGATCATCTTGGCATTGTAAAAGGAGAGGGGCAGGATAGCATCGCCAATGGCGCTGATGATGATGCCTCGGGTGTTACTGCGATGATCGCTTTGGCAAAATATTATAAAGCGCTAAATAACAATGAGCGGACGCTAGTCTTCGTCGCTTTTACAGCCGAAGAAATCGGCGGTTTCGGATCAAGGTACTTCTCCAAGAAACTAAATCCCGATGATGTAGTGGCTATGTTCAACATTGAAATGATCGGAAAGGAAAGCAAATTCGGTAAAAACACGGCTTTCATCACCGGTTTCGACAAATCTGATTTCGGAAAAATACTGCAGAAGAACCTCAAGGGAACCGAGTTTGCCTTTCATCCGGATCCGTATATCCGGCAGAATTTATTTTACAGGAGCGACAATGCGACGCTTGCCGCATTAGGTGTACCTGCACACACGATCAGTACGGATCAGATAGATACGGATCAATTTTATCATACCGTTAAAGATGAATACAGCACTTTAGATCCCGAAAATATACTGGCTACCATTAAAGCCATTGCAAAAAGTGCGATCAGCATTATAAAAGGAACAGATACACCAACCAGGATACCGAGGTTGGTTGAAGGTCATAACTAAAGCACTTTTTCCATCACATAGTCATTCATAAGGAAACCGTTACCAATGTCGAGGTCTACGGCTTCCTTTACACTGAAGCCTGCTTTTTTATAAAACTCAGTTGCTCTGTTGCCACGGTTTACATTGAGCTCAAGCACCTTACCACCGGCCCGTCGAACCAGGTTTACCACTTCATTAATCAGCAGCTTGCCAATGCCCTTACCATGTGTTTCAGGCAATACATATAGTTTATGCAATTTATAAGTTTGATTTTTCAGATCTGTTTTTGAAAAAACTGCAAATCCGAGGTCTTTTTTATCTTCCTCTGCCATTAAAAAAAAGTACCCCTGTTGAAATTGCGAGAGCAGCTCCCCCTTGTTATACATCTTTTCGAGCATGTAACTGATTTGTTCAGCACTAATGACCGCGGCATAAGCTTCCGGCCAGGTCTTATAGGCAATTTCCCGGATGCTTTCTATATCGTCCTCCTTGCCTTTTCTTAGCAGAATCATAACACCTCACTTATAAATAAATATGCAGTTGTAAAGATAAATTCTACAAATCCGTCGTCAATCACCACAAAGTCGCCATTTTCCTCCTGTCTGAGGTTACTTGTTTCAAAATAAGAGAGCACCTCTATTTTGAAGATACTTCCTTTTGGCTTCCATACCTTAAATCCCGATTTTATCGCATATGCCTTTTCTGTTTCCGTGAAAATCACGATATTGATTTCGTCAATATAACTACCCAGTTCTCTTAAATTGCTTTTCGTATCAATCACATTAACGGCCTGATATTCCCTTGCGATCAGAAAATCCAGGACAGCATCAAGATCTTCGGTTTTAACTTCAATGACTGTTGTGTTTTCTTGAAAGGCATGTGCTCCGGAAGAATTTACCACGGCATCAACCTTTAAGCCCATGCTGATTACCTTTTCATAAACCGATTCATTAACGATCAGTGTGGGGCTCCATTCTAACAACTGGCCAAGATATTCTTCGTTAAATACACCCAATTCGTGAATGTATAGTGCTGGTTCCTGCTTCTCTCTGATGATATGATGTGATGACATGACACAAATATATCTTAATATTTAGCTTTACAAAAACCGGGCGAAATGATTTGCCCGGCTCACATCTGTATCCATGACGTCCGTCCAGGTATTCTAACACTGATTGACTAACGGAATTTACTAAGCTCTGAGGCCGCTCGCGATGCAAATTCTGTTCCAGCCATTTATAACTACAATTGCCATAATGATTTCAGCGATTTCATCGTCACTAAAAAATGTTTTAGCTTTCTGATAAATAGGGTCCGGCACACCATGCTCACTTATCCTGGTCACATATTCTGTCAATTCCAGGATTGCTTTCTCTTCCGGTGTGAAAACATCGGACTCTTCCCAAGCAGAAAGCATAAAAATACGATGTGCTGTCTCGCCGTTTTTTAAGGCTTCTTTGGTATGCATGTCAAGACAAAACGCACAACGGTTAATCTGCGAGCTGCGTAATTTGATTAATTTCAGGTAGGTTTTCGATAAACTAGTGTCTTTTACATAGCTTTCAAGCCCTGACATCGCTTTATATGCCAATGGCTGACTTTCAATGATATTTACTCTTTTTTCCATTTTTTAATATTTAATATAACAAAGGTCGGATTTAACTTACCTATAAAACTTAAACTACTTTAAGAAACTGCTTTCTTACGAATTTCACTAAGGTACTCCGGACTGAAGCCAAGAAATGAAGCTAGCAGGTATTGCGGTACACGCTGCACGAAATCGGGGTGTTTCAAGGCAAAGTTATGGTAAAGCTCCTCCCGTGACAATTCGTAAAGCAGACGTACTCTTGTCTGCGCTGCTGCATGGGCACGCAGGTGGATCAGTCTAAAATACCTTTCCAATATCGGAAAATCCTTAAGCAGCGTTTCAAATGCATGAAAATCGATACTCAGGACTTCGCTGGTTTCTACGGCCTGAATAGAATAGGCTGAGCTCCGCTGGTTCTGAAAAGCCGTAAAATCAGTGACCCACCATTGCTCCAGTGCAAAATCAGTTGTTTGCTCAGTTCCGTTTTCTTTGAGGAAATACATGCGTAAGCAGCCTTTTAAAACAAAAAAAATGTGGTGGCATGGCGCTCCCTCGTCAAGAACGTTTTTCTTCTTTTTTATTTTTAAAGTCTGGAAGCGATCTGATATTTGCAGTGCTTCTTCCTGGCTTAGGCGAACAATCTTTTGAATGTGATCTGTAAGTTCCTGTGACATGTATAATTGCCCTGATGCGACGTAAAGATGAGTATCTTTTTTTGAAAAATAATATTACACATCACTATTTGCCGCTTAAAGATTTCAGCGACGAAAGATAAACCCAGGCAATAAAAAATATCTGCAAGGGGATTCTGAACCACAAATATCCGGGACCATTGCCATCAAATGTTGCCGTTTGGAGGTTCACGTGTTTCAAGGCCGCGTAAATGTTCGAGGGGATCAACACTACAAAGAACAGGATCAGCAACCAGGCGGTCAATTTCTTGCATTCAGGCAACAAAAGCCCTACAGCAGCCATTATTTCTACAACACCCGTAAAATAAACCAATTCAAGTCTGTAAGGTATGAAATCGGGTAACATCAGCACCATTCCTTTTGCGAAAACAAAATGTGCAACACCTGTGGTTAGCAGCATTGCAGCCATTGCGATCTGGCCCGACAAGGCAAATCTATATTCCTTAGTGGCTATCTTCAGGGTAACCAAAGCGATAAGGAACGTACTAAGTAAAATAATTTCAGGCATATCTTTTTTTTAACAAAGTTCTATATAAGTGCCGTTAGAAACAATGAACCCAGGTTAACAAATGCGGCGGCGGATCCTGCTTAATGCCTGTGGAGTAATCCCAATGTAGGAGGCGATATATTTTAAAGGAATTTTCTCAATTAAGTTAGGCCGCTCGGAAAACAGCTTCAAATATCTTTGTTCTGCCGTCTCCGTCAATAAAGAAATCTCTCTCCTGAAATTCTCGAGATATAAGCCTTCGCTTGCATGTCTTCCTATTGTATTTCCTATTTCCGTTTCCGCATAAATCGCCTGAAGATCCTGATAGGTCAAACGCCAAAGAACAGTCTCGGTAAGCGTTTCCACATGATAGGTAGAGGGAACCTGTGTTAAAAATGAATCGTATGCACTTACAAATGCATTGGCAAAAGAAAAGGACAACGTAAAATCAGTATCCTCTTTAGGGATAAAGAATCGGATGATGCCCTTTTCTATAAATGACAGATAATTTTCTGTTTGCCCGGCTTTTAGGAGCTGAGTCTTTTTAGGGAATTCCTGCCTGGTAAGCTTCGAGGAGAACAGGTCCCAATCTGCATCGCTTAGTCTGGCTATATTGTCGAGGTATTTCCTGATTTGTATCATTATTCGTAAATAAAATTGAGATTCTTGATGAGGGACCCCGCAATGGTCCAAGGCGCAGGCATTAAAATAAAGTATAATCTGGATTATTGTCCTGGTTTTCGGTTTAGTTTTAAAATACCCTGAATACCGATCCAACGCCTGGTTTGCTCTCTACAGTAATGTTCCCCCCGCACGAGTCAACATCTCTTTAACCAAATAAAGCCCCACACCGTGTCCCTCAGCATTTTACTTTGCATGGGCCCGGGAGCTTAGTCTGCCATCGTGTTAGAAAGGTAAGGTAGGTATAAAAAGGCAGATTTATAAAACGCCAACGTTCAAAAAAATTCTAAACCGAACGGACTCCAGGCAATGAAGAAATTGGGTGATAGAAGGGTCTTATCTTATTGTCTTTAAAAGATCAACAGCGGTTTCCACCAGCATCTCACCGGCTCCAGGGATGACGATAGCGTTTGTTACTTCATAACTCCCTTCATTAAACGCTTTTATCGTTGGTATATAGCTTGTTTTATCGTTACAAACCGTTATTACAATGGTATCCTTGAAAGGAGACCTTTTTTTAATTTCCAAACCCAATTCAACAAATAATTCCCCAGGCAGTCCTACTATGGCTGTTTCAGAATCCAAACGAAACACCTGGACTTCCACCTGTACATCAGCATGCTGATTTTTCAATGCTAAATATTTACTCATTTCTACCCGTTTCATAAAGTCTCCCGATTCACCACCAGCATTCTTCAGATACATTCCAGTTTCCCTGACCTTATAAAGATCGTTAATAAGCACTTGTGCAGAATCAATCTGGTTTTTCGAAGGAACTTGCAGAGGCAGTAAGATTTTTGAAGAAAGCATGGACAAGGATGGTTTACTGATGACTTTCATTTTTGGCATTGACTTAATAACCGTATTGCCAAGCGTTTCGCCAATATGTTTCACATTCGCAGCACTATACATAGGCAGATCCTTTTTTACATCAATCCCATTGATATCTCCTGATGGGCCCAGCGCAAAAGCAGAAATAAACTTTTTGCCGAGCTTATTTTTAAGTGTTTGCGCCAAATAATATGGGTAATCAGCACTCATCTCAGTTCCTCCTGTACAATCTGCATGCATAGCAAATACCGTCAATCCACCTTCATACGTTTTGGAAGCCGAATTCTTAATCAGCAATATGCCCACTTCAGGATCCGTTGGTCCTGCAGGACGAACAATCTCTGGATTTAAGGGCCCTGGATTGAAAAGAACTTTTCCATTCTGCATATGGTAACGCCTGTTGAATGAAAGTGTATGCTGTTCCGCAATATTTACTTCAAGCTGAACGGGTTGAATTTCACCATTTGCTTTTACAATAGCTTTTACAAGCTGATTAATGAGAAACTGTGAATAATCTATTTTTTCATGAGGATCTACTCCTGTTTCGGATATCGCTTTTCCATGAAAATAAGAATGTTGAAATCCATAAAATAGAGGCGCGGTGTGGGTATGGGTAGCGGCAATTACAATATTTTTAACCGGAATACCTGTTTTGGCACTGGCTAAGGCGCGGGCATGGGTAGACACATTAGGATTAAGTCCTATCAGATCACAAAAAACAAATGCATATTTTTCTGTCCCCTGTTGAAAAAGCATTGCTTTTGCCCAAAGTGGGTCATGTATTCCTGTAGAGAACGTTTCATAAAAATGTCCGGCCAATCGACTACCAACCGGAGGCGTTATGTTTTCTTGTGCCACACTCCCTTTTAGCGCTGACGAGGACAAGCTCTCCTTTAAAGGAGAGCTTTGGGCAAATGAATAGTTAACAAATGCCGAAACAAGCAAGACAAACAGGAATGATCCCAGGTAAGATTTCATTTTTATACTTTTTTGATTAAACATCTTTAAAATCAAGAACAATAGGCTTTTGCTTAAATCCGCGGGTTTTTATGAAGAAATAAACCAAACCAATCAGGAACCATAATCCGCCCATAATTTTTGCAGGAATAGGTAGGCTGATCCAAATTAAAAAGCAAACCAAAAAACCTAAAAGAGGGAGTACTGCATCTGAGAAGATGTTGCGCTTTTCCCCTGATGGACGCAGGAAAAAGAACTGCCTGAATGTTGCGACATTTACGCCCATAAAAGCAATAAAAGCACCAAAATTCAATAGTTCCGCGGCACTCTGATAACTTAATACCATTGACCCAATAACAGTTAAAACACCCATAATGATGATATTATAGCTTGGCGTCCCGCTCTTGGAATCAAGATGCGAAAATATCTTTCCTGGAATTACACCATCTCTTCCCATTCCATAGAGTAACCGTGCTGCGCCAACCTGCCCTGCCAAACCGCTTCCTAAGCAAGCGATGAATAAGATGACCGCAATGGCATTGAATAAAAGTTTACCGCCAACTAACGCTGCAACATCAAAAAAAGCAGTTTCGAGGTTAGGAAAGGTATTATAGTCGGGCCAAATTTGCTGAGCAATATATATTTGCAGAATACTGAAAAGCCCTGTAAATAAACAAACCAGTATAGGAGCTAACAGCATATTGCGTTTAGGGTTCTTTACATCTTCTGCTAATGTTGTTACGCCATCAAAACCAATATAGGTAAGTGCGGCAAAAGAAGTAGCGGTCATTATCGCGCCGAGATCGAATGCTTCAGGATTATAAAATGGCTTATAGGAAAACAGACCGCTCCATCCCTGTGCATGGAAAATATAATTAATTCCAAGTAGGATAAAAATTGCGATAACAACACACATGATGAAAAGCAATATTTCGTTGGAACGGGCCATTGTCCGGATACCCCTTAAATTTAAAAAGGTGATAATAAAAACAAATAATACCACCCAAATTAAAAAAGGAATAGAAGGTACTAGTCTTTGCAGGGTAAGGCAGGCATAAACTGTATTAATAATGGGAACAATTATATAATCAAGAAACATTGCCCAGCCGGCCATGAATCCAATATAACTATTTAGTCCTTTTCCAACATAGGTATATGCCGATCCTGCGGAAGGATATAAAGATGCCATGCGCCCGTAGCTTATAGCAGTCAACATCATTCCAACCATAGCAATTAATAGCGTCGTGACCATCTGACCATGGGATACTTTCGAGGCTATGCCAAACAAACCTATTGCTGCAATAGGCTGAATAAGCACAATGCCGTAAAAGATCAAATCCCATAAGCCCAACACACGACGTAACTGTAGTGTCCCCCGATCGTTATCTAGTTTCTCATCCATATCATTTATTTAACTTGATCTAAAGCTATTTACTAAAAGATCTTTTAGCTTCGCCGGCCAGTTCGATAGCTTTTAAAATATTTGTTCTGTTTTCTTCCACTGTTGGCGCCCAAAATGTTTGTAGAAACCCATATAGTCTCGCATCTGCAATCGATTTCTTACAAAAGCCAACCGTGTTGTACAGGCTTTTTGTGTTGGCTTTATAAAAAGCACCCGTCGGAATCTGATCATATTTATACGTTTCGAGATCAAGGTAGGCTTTTACCGGCGTCAATTTCTCATCAAAATTATCATCATAATACCAATTACTCTGGATAACGGATTTTGGCATTTTCTTAAAGAAAACCTCAGGATGATGCCATAAATAATCAGACCAGATCCATGACCGGGAGCCATTTATCTCTACTTGATTTACTAAAAAATTAAGATCATGCCACCACAAATCATTTTGTCTGATGACAACGAGATCCAAATATTTCTGATCTTCGGCATTCTCTTCGTCCATTCCTAAATGGAAAAAGCGGGGTTTATCAAACAACTCAGATACCTCTTTAATAAGGTTACTGCAAACCTCGTAATATTTCTCAGTGGAGACCATTCTTGAGTATTTCCCTAACCAGATATCATGTCCCGCTGCAAAATTCAACTTCGGTATCGGTTCCAGTCCCATCTTACGCAGTCGCTTCAATTCATCTTTCAGGCGCAGGGTAGACCACGCATTATTTACAGCAATTTCCGGATGACTTTCATATTTTACTCCATCGCCCAAATCAATTACCACCATGTTCATTCCTTCCTTTACCATTTTCTCGGTTGCATCATTCCACAGGGATTCGCTCAGTTGCAAATACGGCCGATAACCTCTAAAAGGACTTGGAGAACTATATTCCACCCAAAAATTATAACTTAAATGCAGGAGACATCCCCATATTTTATCCTTCGAAGGAATCCTTTCACCAGAAACTTCATTTGACTTTGCCAATAGGGTATCAGGGATAACGCTAAGCAATCCTGCTGTTGAAATATTTTTAATAAAATTCCTTCTGTTAGCCATTTTAATTTCAGTTTACCTCAATTGTTTTTACTAATTTAATTTGATCGGAGGCTGTACCTACCTGTAATTCAAATTCACCTGGTTCAACTACTTTCTTCATCTCTGCATTATACAATGCCAGTTCGCTCATCGGCAATTCAAATTTGACATGAGCCGATTCACCTGCTTTTATGAAAACTTTTTCAAATCTTTTCAATTCGCGAATCGGTGTAGCTACTGAACTTACTTTATCCCGCACATATAATTGAACCACTTCTTTCCCATCTACCTTGCCTGTGTTCTTTACCTTTATATCCACATGGCATATCCCATCGGGACTGAACGACTGTTTTGACAAACTGATGGTTTCATATTCAAAGGTACTATAACTCAGACCTGTACCGAATGCCCACACTGGATCAGGACTTGAGAAAACATAATCTTTGCCTGGTTTTTCAATTGATCCATGTTTATGGTAATACCCTTTATCAGAAGGATAGTGGTTATAAAAAACTGGCAAATGGCCGACACTTTGGGGAAAAGAAACATTTAGCTTTCCAGATGGGTTTACTTTACCAAACAGGACCTCAGCTATCGCATTACCTCCTTGTTCGCCAGGATACCATTGCTGTATTACCGCTGGGATATGCTCCTTGATCCAGGAAACAGCAAATGGCTTTCCTGAAACCAATATAACCACTACGGGCTTACCGGTCTCCTTTACGGCTTTAATTAAGTCTTCCTGAACACCTGGTAATTTAAGGTCTGATAGGTCGAAGCCTTCCCCACTAGTTGCATTTGGTGCAGGATACCCTGGAGACGCGCTGGAGGAACCTACAAAGATTACAGCGACATCACTTTCGGAAGCTGCAGAAACAGCCTTAGCAAAACCATCTCTATTTTGAGAATAAGTGTCACATCCCATTGCATAGTTTAGCTTAATCTGATCAGCAGCTATTTTTTGTATGCCTTGCAAAGGGGTTATCCCATACCTATTATCATTAGTCCAGCTATAATCTCCAAATTGAACTTTATCAGCATTAGGACCGATTACAGCAATAGACTTTATATTGTCCTTAAGGGGTAAAAGTTGGTTTTCATTTTTAAGCAAAATAATGGATTCCTGTGCCAGTTCCAAGGCCAAATCAACAGATTCTTTCGTATGCACGTCCTTCTTCAATTTCGAGAAGTCAGGATTTGATTTTTCAAATAGTCCGATTGTGAATTTTGCAGTTAAAATTCTTGACACAGCTAAATCAATATAACTCATCGGTAATTTCCCATTACTTACCAAGCTATCCAATTTTTCAAAGCAATTGCTCCAGATCTCCACATCTAACCCTGCCTTTATTGCCTGAAGTGCTGCGTCTGCAGGATCTTTAGCCGTATATTGAAAATTATGAAGCATCTCTACTGCCGCCCAGTCTGAATAAACATATCCTTTGAAATTAAGCTCGTTTCGAAGAATATCGGTTAGTAAATGATGAGAGGCCGCCGTTGGTATTCCGTCATAGGCACTGTATGCATTCATGATGCTTAAAGGATTCGCTTCCTTGATGACAGCTTCAAAAGGCTTTAGATATATGGAACGCAACTCCCTTTCACCACCTGCTACAGAAGCCAAATTCAAACCACCTCTGGGCGATCCATGAGCAGTGAAGTGCTTCGGCGTACAAACAATATTATTTTCTGAGAATCCCTTAACGAAAGCAACGCCCATACGGCCAACCAGGTACGGGTCTTCCCCGTAGGTTTCTTCTACGCGGCCCCATCTCAGTTCACGAGCAAGATCAAGAACCGGAGATAGCACCTGGTTTACGCCCTGAACTTTCATTTCCTTTGTAATTGCCTTGGTCATTTTATTGACAAGCGATGGATTAAATGTACTTCCAAGCGCGATTGCCTGCGGATATACGGTCGCTCCTCCATGAACACATCCGTGCAGGGCTTCTGATGTCACAAACATTGGAATACCAAGTCGGCTTTTTTGAACAACGTATTTTTGTACTCCTGCTACTGCATGTGCATATTCCTCTACTGATAAGCCCATCCCTTCAAAGCATCCATAGCTCAAACCCTTTAATTCCTTTTCCATTTTTTTTTGGTCCAGAACCTTATCAGTCGATATCTCGCTAAATGAAACATCCTGCATTTGAGCAACTTTTTCCTGAAGTGTCATCCGGCTTAAAAGATCTTTCACCCTGGCTTCAATAGAATTAGCCGGGTTTTTATAAATCGGCGTAGGCGTGATGCGTTGAGCGACGCCTAGAAAAGGCATCAAAAATAGTAGAGATAGTAGTTTTCGCTTCATCATTTACTTAGTTTCTTGGTATATAAACAATATCGAAACTAGATTAATATCAATAGGAAAAATAGTACTTTTAATTGTATTTGTGATATTTTCATTCAAAGGGGCTGATGTTGCTGATCAACCCCTTTGTATGAAAAACCTGACTTGACTATGGCCTCATGAGGTAAGACGGAAAAGTGGCAGAAGATGAGCCGGATTCATATCTCAAATTAGACTGCTCACCCCTATCTGGATTTAAGGGAATATACATCCCTTGTGAATCCTCAAGGATCCTGAATAATTCTTTATTCATTCTTTTAACTACTTCCTGGTAATCTTTGTTCCTGATCAGGTTTTTGGTTTCCATGGGATCGTTCTGCAAATCGTATAGCTCATCAGTATCCCAAATTCCGGTATAATGAATATATTTATACTGATTACCGCGTATTGCATGTATTGTTGGGGTCTGTGGATAATTACGCTCCCAATAATATTCATATAGTAATCCGTCCCGCCATACTTGTTTTTTGCCTTCAAGAAATGGCAGGAAGCTTTTTCCATCCATATATTTCGGCGCTTTTAATCCTGCTGCCTCAAGAATAGTGGGTGCGATATCAATATTGGCCACTACCTCATTCACAACTGTACCGGGCTTGATTAATCCAGGACAATAGGCGAGCATGGGTACCCGCATCGATGCCTCATAAGCAGTACGTTTATCGATAATGCCATGCTCTCCAAATTGGAATCCATTATCTCCCATATAAATTAACAATGTTGATTCCAATAATCCTTGCTCTTTTAAATAATCCAGAACCCTCCCTACCGATTCATCTACACCATAAAGTGTTTCTGAATAACGCTTGTAATATTCACCAATGTCGAGCTTACTGTGATAAGGGTAATCGACCCCATGCCAGGAATTTCGTTGGTTTTGGAGCCACATCGGGGCTCCCGCATGTTTACCGGTTTGCATGGTCAGTGGCGGATTAAAGCTATGCTTCTTAAACATCCCCTTGTTGCGATCTGCAGGAATAAAGTCTGCATGAACCCCTTTATGTGACAAATACACCATAAAAGGTTTTTGTTTATTTCTATTTTTCAAAAAAGACAACGCATAATCGGTTAATTCATCCGTGATATATCCCTTTTGAGGAATGTGTTTGCCATTTACATTTAACCCATTCTTTTCCGGCAAATAAGATCCTTGTCCTTTAAAAGAAACCCAATAATCAAACCCCCGTTGCGGATCATCAAAATCACCTCCCATGTGCCATTTGCCAATCATCGCTGTTTGGTAACCTGCATGCTGCAAATACTGGGAATAGAAAACTAAATCTTTGGAGACAGGATTGTTATTATCCACCACTTTATGTTTATGTGCATAAAGTCCGGTAAGTATAGAAGCCCTTGAAGGGGAGCATAATGATGTGGTCACAAAAGCATTCGGAAGATAAGCACCTCCCGCTGCCAGTCGGTCTAAATTCGGTGTCTTAATGAATGATTGAGCCTTGAGAAAACCAAGGGCATCGTAACGGTGATCATCAGTTAATATAAAAATAATATTTAAGGGCTTATTGCTGGCGTCCTTTAAAAGATCTAAAGAATTACCTTCCTGTTTTACAACAGCATTCTGCCCAAAAACAGGCAGAACAATAGTAAGTGCAATAAATAAAACTCCGGTTCCCAGTAATTTATAAATAAAATTTTTATTCATATATTCTTTAACTTAAAGGTTATTTAAATGTAATCACATAGGAACATGATTGCAAAATAAAT
>CAMLDJ010000136.1 GCA_946478755.1 uncultured Pedobacter sp.
GGCTTTAATTTTATTGCGGTAGAGGGCGACTGGCCGGATTGTTACAAAGTAAACCGCTATGTTAAGGGTTATGAATCAGCAGATAAGAAGCCTGAAGAGGTATTGCGTGACTTTAGAAGATGGCCAACATGGATGTGGGCAAACTGGGAGGTGGCTGCTTTAATCAGTTGGCTGAAGGCTTATAATACTGGTATAGAACCAAATCATAGGGTTGGTTTTTACGGATTAGATGTATACAGTCTATGGGAATCGATGGATGCGGTGACCGATTATCTGGAGCGGACCGATCCACTCGCAGCCAGGATTGCTAAAAGAGCAATCTTATGCTTTGAACCTTATGGCAGGGATGAATATAAATATGCCAGGGAACAACGATTCCTCCCGGATTCCTGTCGTGAGGTCCTGGTTAGCATGCTTACTGAAATCCGCAAAAATGCAGCGGGTTATGATCATGATCAGGAAACAGCTCTGAATACGGAACAAAATGCCCACATAGCGGTAAATGCCGAGGAGTACTACAGAAACATGACCGGATTCAGTGACAATACCTGGAACCTGCGGGATACCCATATGGTTGAAACCCTTTTCAGACTGCGTAAGTTTTATGGCAATGAGGCAAAATCAATTGTATGGGAACACAATTCACATATTGGTGACGCCCGGTATACGGACATGCATGCTGCCGGGATGATCAATCTAGGCCAGTTGATCCGTGAAGAAGTGGGGCTTAAAGACGTGGTCATTGTAGGCTTTGGTTCACACAGGGGAACCGTGGTAGCAGGAAAGAAATGGGGAGCAGAGATGGAAATAATGACTGTTCCACCTGCGCATAAAACCAGTGTAGAGGATCTTTTACATCAGGAGTCGGCAGAAGATAGACTTTTAATATTCGACAGAACAAAAACACAGCGTTTTGATACTATTCGCCTGCACCGGGCTATTGGTGTTGTTTATGAGCCGGCAGTGGAAAGGAACCGGAACTATGTGTCTTCGGTGCTCAGTTCCAGGTATGATGCATTTATTTATATTGATGAGAGCTCGGCGCTTCACCCCCTGCATATCAGACCGGATGTCAGCCAAATCCCGGAAACCTATCCTTTTTCTTTTTAAAGGCCTTTAAGTATATCATGTCCACTCACAGTGGCCTCAATGATACCACCTCTTCGTAGCCCGAACAGTGCTAAAGTCGAACCAAATCAATGAAGATTTAGTGAAATTAGCCTCTTTAAATAAAGATTTAACGTTAGTGAAAAATCAAAAAAAATATCAAGACCCAAATAATATATCAACTATTGTCAAAAATCCTTGGTTCAGGCACTAATATTTTTCGTGTTTGAGAAATACACATGCATTTTGAAATACGAGGGAAACTCAAAAAAAGCGTTGGAAAATGCTGGCGTTAATTTAATCGAATACAACAATGACGAAACAAGCGAAGTACCAATACCTGCGGTTTTTGTAATCGGACAAAACAAGAAAATTCTATTTGCGGACAGCGAAGGTGGCGACTGCAAAAAACGTGTAGAACCAAAGAATGTTTTGCTAACTTTGAAACAGCAGGTCTGACGAACTGCCCGAACCACTAACAAGGGTTTGGTGTAATGGAGGGTGAAGTGCTTCGTATGAACATTATTGCTGAATCTGAACTGTGGTTCTTCATATCAACGGCAGTGCTAAAATACCGCCACTACGCCAGGCGCCAAAACGTTAGCGGGAATGATAAGACGACACTGTAGCCAATAATACGGTTAATCTAAGCAGATAGCAAAGCGATTACTTCAAAACGAAAGAAATGGACTTTAGAATCATACAACCCCCACAACATCTTGCTGATTATATTCGGTTCTTTTGGTTTTTAGAATACAACGCTTCCAAAGAACAGCCATTTATTCATCATGCATTTGCACACCACTGCCCCGAGGTTATCTTCTGCTATAAAGGTCAATTCAAATACAAGTCAACATTTGATACCGAAAAAAACCTAATCACCGGAATTTACGGGCAGACGCAATCTATCAGCAGAGTTACATCAAACACAGATTTCGGTGTTTTAGGATTTTATTTATACCCTTACGCCCTTACACAATTGTTTCAGGTGCCAGCAAACGAAGTTACCAATCAGTCTGTTGACATTAAAACGCTTTGCGGCAAAGAGGGAGAAATGCTGGAAGAAAAAATAATGCTGGCATTAGACAATGATCAAAGGATTAAAATGGTGTTCGATTTTTTAGAAGCTCGATTAAAAAATGTGAGAGCAGAACTTTCTAATTTATGTTCATCTATCAAAACGATTTCAAATGCTTATCAAGCTGTTTTGGTAAGGGAACTGGCTTCAAACAACTTTTTATCTGTGAGGCAATTCGAAAGAAGGTTTAAAGAATTTTCAGGCTTTAGTCCAAAACGATTTTTATGCATTGCGCGGTTTAATTCCCTTCTCAACAAACCATTTGAGAATAAACATTTAGCTGAAATCGCTTTTGAGTTCGGCTATTATGACGAATCGCATTTCAGCCACGATTTTAAGCAGTTTTCGGGCTTTAACCCGAAAGAATACTTTAACCCAGAAACTTTGATTGCAACAGACAGGGGCACATTTAGCTTATCACAGTAAAATGTCGTTTTTTTACAAGCCCGGTTTTGCTCAGAACAATAACTTTGTTATCAAAAACAGAATCATTATGAATAAATATATTTCAACCCTTTTCATCATTTGGATGACATTTTTACCGTGCGAAAATTTGTTTTCGCAATCAACTCAGTCGGAAAATAAAACCGAAATTACCGACACTAAAGAATCAAAACTCTTTAATGAAGGCGGTTATGTAAGTGGGGTAACTACAGCAAGATTGATAGGATTATTGGAAATGGCTTTAGCTATTGCCAGTATTGTGTTTGCAATTAAAGCGCGAAAAAGTGCTTCATATAAAAAAGCAAAAAATGCTTTAATGCTTGGCGGTTTGGCTATTATTTTTAGCATCGTACATTTTGCCACTGTTGCAGGAGCGGTCTTTGGGTCAGGTAGTGGCAAGGCCGGTGCAATTTTGGCAATCTTATTATCTTTAATAGGAATAACAATCAGCGGGTTGGTTCTTCGCCATAACAAAGCATAACACACCTGCATCATTAAACTCAGGATCATGCCAGGTGATGAAGGACGAATCTTTAAACCAATTCCGTATGATCCGGCAGATCGCCGGTCAGCGCAGTATAACGGAGCCTTTGCGGATCCTTCCCAGCAAGCTTACTTTTTTTAAAGTCTTTGATATTTAGAGTAAAAATAATGATAGTATGTCATACAGGGTTATCTAAAGGATAATGTCGTTATCTCGGAATATTTACCTGGTTTTATTGTAATGGGTAATTTAATAGTCCATACTTTTTTATCAACCAGCCGGATCCAGCCCCCGCCCCATTAATCTTTTCGAATCCATCTAAGGCGCACCCACAGTCGCCAACAGGCCCAAACATACCGTAATTATATTTTGCCCTATAACTCAGTCCAGTGAGCAAAAAATAACGGTTACTTACCTTTACAATCACCTGATCTGTAATGCTCATTTTATCAAACGGCAGTATGACCTCCTGGTATTCGAGGGCAGGGTTAACATCCGTCTTTACGACACTATCCCGTAGGATTAATTTGTTCCGAACAAGATAAAAACGAACTTGTTTGGTTTCTTTTTTACTAAACCCGCCAAGTACAAAATCTATTTTTCTGTTTACCGACTCATCGTAATATCATCGGTTAGGGGCTAATTTTTCTATTCTCTTACAATATAATGTCGAAGAGATGCGTATGGTGTTCGCCCAATTTTCTTCCCTGTACAAGACCAATATGTTCCTCTATTTTTACCTTCTGAAGATTATCCGCCTTTTCTGCGCCACCTAATCCTAGCAGCGGGACATATCCATAACATTCCTCGTCATTCGGTTCTCCTAATTTTTTCTTTGCCGCGAGGTAATTTCCATCATTTAAATTATCCCTTAAAAAACCGTCATCTGCTAAATCCATATCGAAAAACCACTCCATATCGTCCCCGCTTTCTATAATAGAATCGTTACCGTTTTTGAAGTAGACTGCACGTATAGCATCGCCAGTCCAGGTTAGAAAGTCTCCCAAAGCTGTAATCCCAAAAACAATCCTTTTAGCCTACACCTTCTGTCGATGTCCTTAAACACCTGCCAAATTATAGTCGGCTCCTCATAGTAGACAAAAAAACCTTCAGATTTTTCTGAGGGTTCTCTTAATAATCTTCATGAAATAAACTCCCATGTTGTTCCCAAGATGGTCATTTGGAGTTCACTATACTTGACTCTGGATATTACCTGCTTTTTGTGGATTCGGCTAAACCAAACGTAGATTTGGATAAATCCTATTGACCAAAGCAGCCCATCTTTGTAATAATAAAAGAAAGTTAATTATGCGCGTATTTGTCACCGGAGCCACAGGCTTCATTGGTACTGCCATAGTGCAGGAATTAATAAATGCCGGTCACCAAGTATTGGGACTGGCCCGTTCGGATGCATCAGCTCAAAAGCTAATCGATGCGGGTGTGGAAGTTCTTCGGGGTGACTTGGAAGACCTGGACAGTTTGCGCAGCGGCGCAATTCAATCAGATGGCGTGATCCATGTCGGATTCATCCATGATTTCACCCGCTTTGCTGAAGTTTGCCAGGTAGATAAAATCGCCATTGAAACCATTGGCGAAGTACTGGCTGGTTCTAACCACCCGTTTATTGTAACCTCCGGTACGGCGCTGGTTAGCCCGGGCCAACTTGCTACCGAAGCTATTAAGCAAACAATTAACCCGGCATGGCCGCGAGCATCGGAGCAAGCGGGAGATTCGGTAGATGCCGCGTCAGTGCGTTTGTCACCGTCGGTACATGGTGATGGGGATTGGCATGGTTTTGTGCCGATACTGGTTAATATTGCCCGCGAAAAAGGCTTTTCGGCTTATATTGGGGAAGGTTTGAATCGCTGGAATGCAGTACATCGTTTGGATGCAGCGCATCTATTCCGTTTGGCTTTAGAAAATCCCACACCAGGTGCGCGCTATCATGCTTCGGCAGAAGAGGCGATCACCGCCAGGTCTATTGCCGAAGCTATTGGCAACCAATTGAATCTCCCTGTAAGATCAATTGTGCCAGAAGCAGCGGCCGAGCATTTTGGCTGGTTTGCACAGATGGCCGCCATCGACTGTCCCTGTTCGAGCAAGTGGACACAGAAAACTTTGAACTGGCACCCTACGCATCCGGGCCTACTTACGGATATTAAAAACGGCATTTACACTCAATAAAATGAAGATCATTGTAACGGGTTCCTTAGGGAATATCAGCCTGCCGCTGACGACAACCTTAATTGCTCAGGGACATCAGGTAACTGTGGTCAGCAGCGATGCTAAAAAACAAACCGCGATTGAAGCTTTGGGCGCGGACGCGGCAATCGGTTCGATAGCCGATGTCGATTTTTTGACGAATACTTTCAAAAGCGCAGACGCAGTTTATGCGATGATCCCGCTGAGTTTTACAGAGCCGGATCTGGGAGCCTATATGCACCGGATGGCGCAGAACTATGCAGCTGCCTTAAAGGAAGCTGGTATTAAACGGATCGTGGTGATGAGCGGTTGGGCGGCTGACCTGGTCAAAGGCGAAAATGTAGAGCATGTTTTCGATGATCTCGACGCCTCTATCACCATTATGCGGCCCGGTGCGTTCTATACCAATTTCCACCAATCCATGGACCTGATAAAAGGCAAGGGCTTTATCGGCAAATTCCTTACTTTGAGATACTCCGGCCTTTGGGCATTGCTAACCGGTAAGACAGGCCTGCTGGTGGGAAACTATGGCGGAGATGACCAGATCGTTTTCGTATCGCCAAAAGACATCGCTGATGCGGTAGCCGAGGAACTGCTGTTGCAACCCAAAGAGAAAACCATTCGTTACATAGGCATCGAGGAAATGACCTGTAACGAAGCCGCCAAAATTATCGGTACTGCCATAGGCAAGCCCTGGCTGAAATGGGTGCTGCTCTCGGATAAGGAAATGTTGCGGGGATTGAAGATGGCTAAGTTACCTGGAAAACTGGCGGAGGTATTAGTAGAAATGCAGGCGGTAATGCATAGCGGCAAAACGCTGGAAAACTTTCATCAAAATAAACCCAAAATGGGCAAAGTTAAACTGGCTGATTTCGCTCAAGAGTTTGCAGCAGTCTATCATCAAAAATAAGTATCTTGTGTTATGAATAAGCACCAGCTATTCCGTTTCCATACCATCACCGAATATCACCGGGCCGCAGGCCTGCCCAACCCGGCACACCCGTTGATCAGCCTAGTGCATATGGATGACATTCAGTTACCTATCGCTGAGATTCCTTTCAGTTTGGTCTCCGACTTTTATTCGATCTCGCTTAAAAAAATGCATCGCGCCAAATTCAAATACGGGCAACAGGCGAGCGACTTTGACGAAGGGGTATTGTTCTTCATGTCGCCCGGACAACTATTCGGCATCGATGCCATCGATATGACTGCAGCGAAACGGCCCGAAGGCTGGATGATGCTGATCCACCCGGATTTTTTATGGAACACCTCACTGGCCAAAACTATTAAACAATACGAATTTTTCAATTACTCTGTTTACGAGGCGCTTTACCTTTCAGATAAAGAGGAAACTATGCTTACGGCCATTGCACACAATATAGAACTTGAGTACAATGCCAATATCGACAGGTTTAGCCAGGATGTGATCATCGCGCAGCTGGAACTCTTGCTGACCTATTCCGAAAGGTTTTACCAGCGCCAGTTCATTACCCGCAAGATTGCCAGCCATGAAATCCTGACACGCCTGGAAGATTATCTTTCCAAATACTTCAGCAGTGGGGCTTTAGCTGTACAGGGCCTGCCCAGCGTGGTTCATATCGCTGAAACCTTAAACATTTCACCGGGCTACTTGAGCGGGCTGCTTAAATCCCTTACAGGACAAAATACCCAGCAACATCTGCATAGTAAGCTGATCGAATTGGCGAAAGAAAAGCTGTCGACCACCAATCTCTCCGTCAGCGAGATCGCTTATCAACTCGGATTTGAACACTTACAGTCTTTCAGCAAGCTGTTCAAAACTAAGACCAGCCTTTCGCCAATGGAGTTCAGGCATTCCTTCAATTAGGGTAGAGTACATCATACCCGAATACGCCGAAGGGCGCTCAGCAATTTTTCTGATCTTCGTATATTCGAGTCCGCTGAATAATGATTCCAACTGTTCAAAAGGCATTGGGTTAGGCCCCCAGGGATTAGCCTTGCGGTTATCATTCAATGACAAGGAATAGTATCGTCAGCAAACGAAAATTTCAACTTCCTGATCAAGCGCGCGTTTATAAAATATCCAGCTCTCTGGCTGTATAATAGCTGGGCACTAGTGGCCTGAAACCAATTTTTCGCAGTTTCGAAACGTCCATAACGCCCTCAAACGGATCGGCGAGCGAGCCAGCGTTTCCGTCAAATATCTCGGTGGCCTTTCCTACAGAATCTGCTAACTCATATAAAGTGATCGGGGCATCGTCCGCAATATTAAAGATTTCGCCTTTAAGTCCCTCCTGTTTCAATAATAAGAATAACCCTTGCGCTACATCCAGGTGATGCACCATGTGCATCCTCGAACCGGGGTGGCGTTTCCAGTTTTTCAATATCGGCATAATCTCTTCAATATGCGGGTCATTATCTCCATAAACAAAACCTAAACGCAGTACGCGTACATCCAGGTCAAGCTTTAGCAATTCTTGTTCTGCAGCTATCTTGCTGGACGAATAAGCCCTGGGATCATTAATATCAACGATATCGTCTTCTTTGGCCGGATGGTCATAACCTGAACTATAGACATTGCCGGTGCTTACAAAAACAAATCGTTTAACACCTGCTGCTATTGCAGCCCGGGCTAAAGCGACCGTGCCAGTATGATTGGTCTTGACGATGCCTTCGTTATCTGTAAAGGTCCGGAATAAAGCGGCTAAGTGAATCACCGCGTCTATACCTGCTACTGCAGGTGGCAAAGTGTTTGGGTCATAGAGATCGCCAACTACCACTTTAGCTCCCGGTAATGCTTTAGCTGCATCCCTTACCAATATCGTAACGTCATAACCTTTCGCTATCAAATGGGGAACAAACCTGCTCCCAACCTTTCCTGTTGCTCCTGTAACTAAAATTTTCATAAAGCAAAGTTCAGGTTAAAAAAGGAGCTCTGTTAATGACAATCAAACCAATAATTATGATTTTCAAACCTTTCGAAAAGAACTGGGTGTACTTCCGGTAATCCGCCTAAAGTAGTTATTGAAATAAGCCGGGTACTCAAAACCTAAGGCATAAGCGATATCGGCTACACTCCAGTCTGTATGCTTTAAAAGTGCTTTTGCTTCAGCCGTGATACGTGTGGCAATATGTGCCGAGGTAGGTTTGCCCGTTATTGCTTTTACAGCGCGATTTAAATAATTTACATGTACCGAAAGCCCGGCCGCAAAATCCTGCGCTGTCCGTAACCGCAACGGATCGTTACTGCGCTCGATTGGAAATTGCCTTTCCAGCAGGTCCATAAACAGGTGCGTGATACGGCTCGCCCCATTTTTAAATGGCGCAGTTTGTTGTGATGGTTGTATCCGTAAGGCTTCGTGAATGACCAATGCAATACAGCTTTTGATCAGATCGGCTTTATGAGGGTAGTCTCCGTTGTAGGCGGTCAGCATTTTACGGAAGATGCTGCGCATAAACGTGGCTTGTTCATCATTGAGGGGGATGACCGGATTATCTCCGACACTGAATAGTGGCGAGTCCTGTATTTCCCGGCTGTTCATGAATGTTTCGGTAAATATGGACGCGTAGCCACTGGTGCGGTTAACGCGGCGAACAATGGAATGAGGAACTTTTGGATTGACAAAAAAGAGGACAGTTCCTTTGATTTCTACTAGTTGGCCACCATAGTCAATCGTCATTTCACCATTCACCAGGCCCATTTTATAAAAATCACGCCGGCCGGCCCTCACCGGTACATCTATCGACGCGGATAGCTCATGCACTTTAAAACCCTTTAGTTTTAACTCATCCCAACTCAATCCGGGAATTCCTGTTTCCATCAGACAAAGTTAATGAAATCAAACTTTTTATATCACGCCAGAACTCGGTAAAGTTACCAGCGAACCTTTTTTCAGATCCGGTTTTTCCGATACATTTCTGAAAAATCATTCTATTCTTTTGCTGATGAAGGCATTTTGTAACACTTGTCTTAAAGAACTCTCAAAAGCACTTTAATTTATTGATTTTCAGTTATTTGATGAATTTTCAGAAATTTAAGCTATTTTGAAAATAATCCATTTTAACGTAAAAACCGCTAATAATTAAGTTATTAACGGCTTTTATAGTTTATGTAGCGTGTCCGGGAAATTCTTTGAACACCTTACTTCATTTTTGGAGGTTTTAGTGGGAGTGGTTAATAATAACGAGAGTAAAATGAATGTTTCTGAGATAGTACGATCCCATGCGAAGAACTACACGCATAAACCAATTAAAAAAATAAAAAAAGGAAGGGGAATATGAGTTTTGAACGATTTATTACCGAACTCGCATTGCTATTCCACAGGAGGAACGGTTTTCATGACCTTTATCCCGCCAAATAAATCAACACCTGGATGGTCACGTTCAAACTTTTCAAAAAAAGCTTTGTGTTTATCATCTTCCTGCTTAATCAGGTCAAAAATCTCCTGGTCTGGTTTGATGACACGATTGATGAATTCGAAGAATTTAACAAACCCATTATTGTCTGGCGTGTGCTGGATAACCACGATACTATTGGGGCAATCACCTCTGGCAATATGGTCAAAAATGAACCGGGGGTCATCATTAAACGACTTTAGTTTAGCGGCTAGTTTCTTCCCAACCTTTGGTAGATCAGGGAGGAGAATTAGTGGCCATGAGTGAGAATGACAGTGACACGGTTCAGGGACTGCAGCACCAGTTCTTTGTGATCTGGAAATTTCCTACTGACGAATTGGCTAAAGGTTTTGAAGCGTTGGGTTTAAAAGAGGGATGGTATGACTATTTTGACCAGTTTAACCTTAAGGGGACTGCTTTTGATATAACCGAAAAGTTGGTAAATCCCTAGCTGCAATTAAATGGCAAAGTTTAAGATGTCAAATCAAAAACTTTGTAAATTATTTTTCTTTTACATATATGTATGATGCCGTTCAATTATGATCGTCTGAATTGTAAGGCGTTTGCAGGGTTTTACTTTTAAATAGTTTATTAAACGATTGAGGATATTCAAATCCCAATTGGTACGGAATTTCGTTGACAGATAATTTGGTGTTGCTTAGTATTCCTTCGCCTGTTCAATCAGACAATTGTGTATGTTTTATTTTTAATGTGATCAACATTATACTGGGTTATTTATGATGTCGTTACATCTTATTAGTTTAGAAATAAAAAATCATATCTAGTAGGACTTCTTAGGGTTTAATGTCAATTCCTGCTTTTCGAGCCTGCCATGACTGATGCTTTCTCGGGATTTTGTAATTTTTACCCGCCTTCATGAAAAGACTTCCAGTCTGCTTAAAAATAAAAGAAACATTGTTCTGGATACAAGCGTTTCTGATCTCCATTACCCACTTATAATTACAGACACGAGATTTGTCGCCGGATTTCCCCGCCAACGATCACCTTATCTCAAGGACGTTCTATCCCCTCAAAAATTTTCAAAACATCAAGCGCATGCGCTGTTGGATCAAATGGTGGGTTACCAATTCCTTTTACCGTAAGTTCTTCTGTTACCGGTTCCCAAAGTTGTTCAGATTTTCCAGTTGCAAAATCAATGAGTGCATCACGGACAAAGGTATCACGAACAATCTGCTCTTCGCTTGCATTTGGGTTTTGCTGACCTACGATACCGTACATTTCGGTTCCATGAACAGCAGGAACTCCTTCTACAGGCCCAACACAGAGTAAATAAGATTTACCTCCGGCAGCAGCGTGTGCAAGTGCACCACGCGTTTGGGGCAGGGTAAAAGAGTAGTCGGTAAGCAATAAGCCACGGACCTGAACAGGAGTACAACCTTCAACGTTGTATGCATCGATAATTTTTCGTGCACGACTGCGTGGAATTCTATTGCGGTCGGCAAATTCTTTAACCAAGTTGTCTATACTTTTAGGGTCAAAATCATCGGTTTTGTGAAGAACCCACCACCCAGTCTCGTAAGTGGTACTGCTAAAAAGTATATCGATGTCCTTGTGTTGTCCAGACTCAAGGATACGCATTGGGTGGTCGATGAGAACACCATTTGGCAGGTGACTGTCATCTACTGTGGCAATGCATTCATTATCGATGCCGTGCCCAACGCCAGGATCTGTGTAGAGCGTCCTATTCATTGTATCGGCAAGGAGTTTTCCGTCGATGTTCAGCAGTTGCTCAGGCTTATCCTCGATACCGAGTAAATTAAGAACTGTCACAGCTCGTTCTTCAGCACTCCATGCTGGAACCTGGCGTGATGGCATACCCGAAAATGCAGCGATACGATGAAAAAGCCCGTCAGCGGAAGGTGCAGCAAGTAGAGCGAGCGCTGAGAACGCACCCGCGCTGTGTCCGGTAATAGTAACATTGTTTGGGTCGCCACCGAAGTGGGCAATGTTTTGCTTTACCCATTTTAATGCAGCGATAATGTCCTGCAAGCACAGGTTTGTAGCGTCTCCCAATGCACCACCATATTGAGAAAGAGATAATGCTCCGAATGCACCAAGTCGGTAATTAATAGATACACCAATCACGCGACCTGTGGAAGCGAGACCAGACGCATTTGATATAGTTTGTGTATTTGCGCCAATAATCCACCCACCACCAAAAATATAAACGATGACGGGAAGATGTTTTTCACCAATATTTTTAGGAGCCCAAACGTTAAGGTTCAAACAGTCTTCACTAAAGCCGTTGTCGGCTTCCAACCAGCTAGTGTCTCCAGCCTGTAATGGGGCTGGTCCCTTCTGGTCGTAAGGTAAGTCAGGATTGAATGGCAGTAAGATGGGCTTCTGGAAGCGTTCTGCGGTAGCGTATTGAATGCCTAACCAAGAGCGGACTGCTTTGGGAGTGCTATTTTTTTCTCTATTCATTACCTTTAAAGTTTTTCATTTCTATTTATTCAATTTCTTTGAGGGGAATCTTCCTGATTAATCATTTTTACTTGTCTTTTAAGGAATGCTGAACTTTAAGCGGTAAACTTGCAACGATCAGCTCATAGGACTTTTGAACAAGTTCCTTTATGATCGAATCCGGAACGTCACTGTTAAAGCTGACACTGATCCAATGTTTTTTATTCATATGATCTACACTTTGCAAAGGTAAAGCTAGTTTATAAACTACGCTAAATCTAGTCTGTAAACTTGCTTAAAGTTCTCCAGTTGGAGTTTGTCGCGTGAACAGTAATAAGTGTGCAAAACATTAGACGATGTTTTTTTAATTTACTAAAGTCCTTGTACATTGGACGGATGATTGACCACGTAGAATGAATGGCGTACCAATTTCCATCCTCTTCTTTTTGGAACACATCGATGCAGTTGTATTCCATATCTAACAGGTTTGACTTTGAAAACAGCTGATAGGTAAGAACTGCCATATCCATACCTATTTGTACACGTGGACTACGAACCTATAGCTGTTGGCTACTAGTTTGCCTTCACCTCTTTGGAAAATATCTGCCATCGATGCAAGGTCTTCCAAACGCTTGGTCTCCACGGCATCAAAATAGGTAAAACTTCTTTTGGACCACATTTGAGCATATCCTGATGTATCACCTTTAAACCACTTCTCCAGGGCAACTTCTTCCAAAGCAATGATATGTTCTGCTACAAGCTTTTCTTCTTCGGTGTTATACTGCCAGGCAGTTGTTGTATCTTGTTTTTCCATTATTTGTAAAATTCGTTATACAAAGTTACCTTATAATGAAGTGTTCTCGGGGAAATTAAAGTGCAGAAAATATCACTTTTCGGGACTGCTGAATAATAAGATGGTAGAATGCTTTTAAGTAAGAGCATCAGGTCTTACTTTCTATTTGTCACTTTTCTTATTAATAAAGATAGCAATCAAATATCCCCAGTGTTGGGAAACTATTATATTTAATACAATATTATTTCCAAATTTTGGCATACGAACAATTTATATATAGCCAAAATAATTAGGGTAACTTCTAAATTGGATAAACCATACCTGATTGACCCCGTTTGGCCAATTTCAAAATGACTACCTTTAGTGCTTAAGTTCAAGCTTTTAGCAAAAGAAAGCAAATTGGCGAAGAGGGGTCAGTGCTATTGGTTTATCCACTTTTGTACCTGCTAATATTATTAGCATATTACGTATTTTGCGTTTTTGCTGATCTTTTGATGGGATGACCGTTAAAATGAAATAAGCCGCTAATAATCAGGTTATTAGTGGCTTATTTTTAATGGTTTGTAGCCCGCAGGGGAATCGAACCCCTATTTCCAGAATGAAAATCTGGCGTCCTAACCGGTAGACGAGCGGGCCAAATTGGTAAAGCGACTCGCATTAAGCTTATGCCTTACCTTTGGTAGCGGGGACCAGACTCGAACTGATGACCTTCGGGTTATGAGCCCGACGAGCTACCAACTGCTCCACCCCGCACTAT
>CAMLDJ010000137.1 GCA_946478755.1 uncultured Pedobacter sp.
GCATTTCACGGGCAATTTCTAACGCCTCGTCGTGGCGGCCAATGGCTTCACCTTTCTGAATTCCTTTTTGAATTCCCTTTTGAATTCCTTCAGCTTCCCGTTTCTGTAGTAGATATTCTTCAGTACCCATAGGTATAGTTTTTCCTATTAGTTGTTCAATTTCTGTCTCAAATGTAATCATCATTTTAGGGTTTTTAAACTTTACATAATATTTAATAAAATTCATGATGCCTTTATGTTTAGCATCATCAATGTTTCTCCTGGTCAGTTCAAGATTGAGATCGTGTTTAATCGCTTTTAAATCCAGATCATCTACATTTTTACGTTTGATGGCCGATAGTGCTACCAATATCACCACTGCAAAGGGATTGGGATTTGCCCTTAGTGAAGTCTCGTGCTGATCCAGTATTTTGTAAACATTGTATTCGTAAATAAGCCTGGTGCCTAAATATTCCTCCACATAAGGCTTAGGCCTAAAATTTCTATTACTGCCTGTTATGATGGCTAGTGCCGTTATAGATACATTGTATTTATTTTTCATTAGGTACCAATAGCGGAACATCCGGGCACTAAAATCTTCTTTACCTTTTTGATTTTGGACCTCTATATGTATCGAAATCCATTTCTCACCCCCATCTTTCAAAAACACCTTAATCAACTTATCAACATAGCGTACGCCCCCCGAACCATCTTCTTCCTGAGGAAAAAAGTGATCAAATTCTTTGTCCAGGTACTCACATTTCTTGTTCATATCAAACAGTGTATCAGCATCTGGAAAGAAGAACCTAAGGAAGTCTTCAGATATATCCTCAAATATGGCCTTCCATAAGAAATCATCCCTTCGGCGTGGTTGCCTTCTGGCTTTCGTTTTTTGTTTTGACTGAACAGCTGTAGTTGTTTCCTCCGGCATATTTGCATTGAATGATGCTGGCAAAACTACGGTAATCATTATCGTGATACATCGTTAAACTGTAATTCAAGCGAATTCGCTGATATATTGAATTTGACGGAATAAAATGTGGTTGGACAGGTGTACTGTGGTGATTTCCGAAATGTAATACTTTTACTGCTAAACTTTTTCAATCCCACCAAGTCCCATCCAGGCCCAATACAGAAAATTATTTGGCAAAGAATCTATTGGGGTGGGGGGAGATAGCAAAGAGAAGGAGATATCGGTGGTATAGGTGTTGAGGCTTTTATCTCTATCTCATTATGATCCAAAAAGTAAAAACGCAATGATAAGCGTCACAATGACATTAAAGCCCTGTGCAATTAAAAAAGCATAAAAGGGCTTCTTGCTGTTTCTGCCAAACAGATCGGCAAAGTTCGTTTCCAGTCCGATGCTGGTAAATGCCAGTGCAAACCAAAGGCCTTGTAAGTTCTTTAAGCTGCTTTTGACTTCGCGAGTTACCTCTGCGGGAATAAAGAACGAGAACAACAGCGAAGCCGCAACAAAGCCAATTACAAATTTAGGGAAGCGCTCCCAGATGACCTTAAGCGTAGGCTTTGCAGCTTTATCCTTTCCTGCAGGATTTTGCGTATAGGTCCAGTATACCGAGATCGCGAAGGCCGCAATCCCCAGCAGTACATTCTGAGAAAATTTAACGATCGTACTGATCTCCAAAGCTTTTTCGCCAACCAGGCTGCCCGAGGCCACAACTGCTCCGGTGGTATCAATACTGCCGCCCAGCCATGCGCCGGTCACGGCTTGCGGAAAATGGAAGTATTCGGCAATATAAGGCATGAAGATCATCATCGGGATGGCCGTGATGAGTACCATAGAAATGACATACGATAGTTTTTTTGAATCGCCTTTAATGGCACCCGAAGCGGCAATTGCTGCCGATACCCCGCAAATAGAAACCGCACTGGAGATCATCATGGTCAGCTCCTCGTCGATCTTCAGTTTTTTACACAGCCAGAAAGCAAAATACCACACCGAAAGCACAACTGCCAGTGCCTGTATCAATCCCAATGAACCGGCTTTAAGGACATCAGAAAAGATGACACCCGTACCCAGCAATACCAGCCCGATCTTCACAAACAACTCGGTCGACAGCGCCGATTTGAACCATTCCGGTAAACGGAAAAAATTGCTGATCGTTAATCCAATGGCCAGGCTGAAGATCACCGCTTCCAGGTTTAAAGCCTTTACCTGACCGTTGCCGGCCAGTATGAGCGCAATGATAGTCAGCATATATAGAGCTGGAAATGCTAACACTGCGCTTTTAACTGATCTTCCGGTTAAAAATGCGCCCAATGCGGCAATGATGATCACAAAGATGAACTGCAGTCCGATATAGCCGAGATTACTGGCTGTGAGCACAGAAGAATACAGCTCACCGGCGTTTTCCCAGTTGAACTGGGGCACACTTAATATAAGTCCGGATAGGGATAAAAGAATGGTGACTGCACCCAGGATAACGACTACCCAGTCTTCATGAATGCTTAGTTTTTTGTTTGTTGACATTGGCGTTTTTGTGTGTTTAAATGCTAATGGAAAAAAGGTCTTTCAGTGCCCTTTTGGCGGCATGGTAACCGCACATGCCGTGTACACCCCCGCCCGGAGGCGTGGAAGAGGAGCAGAGGTAAAGGCCTTTGGCAGACGTACGGTAGGGTGAGCTTCTTAAAGCCGGACGGGTAAAGATCTGTCCCAGATCAATTACCCCGCCGTTGATATCCCCACCTATATAATTTGGATTGTAGGCTTCAACCTGCATAGTATTCATGGTATGTCTGGCCAGGATTCTTTCCCTGAAACCCGGTGCAAACCGCTCCACCTGCCTTTCAATGGCCTCAGTCATGTCTTTTTCCGATCCATTCGGCACATGGCAGTAGGCCCATCCGGTATGTTTTCCTTCTGGTGCCCTCGAGGGATCAAATAAACTTTGCTGGGCCAGCAAGACGAAAGGTTTTTCGGCGTGCTTACCCTGCCAGCTCAGCTTTTCGGACAAGCTGATTTCCTCAATCGTATTGCCAATGTGTACTGTGCCCGCTTGTCTTGCCTGTGGGGCAGTAAAAGGGATCGGGCCATCTAAAGCCCAGTCTACCTTAAAAACCCCCATGCCATAGCGGTACCTTTCCAGCTGCCACTTGTAAATGGAAGAGAATTTATGACCGGCGATCTCCAGCAATTGTTTCGGGGTCACATCAAAGAAAACAGTTTTGGAACTGGGCAGCTCATCCAATGATTTGATAAAACGCCCGGTCTCAATTCTGCCGCCTATTGAGATAAAATAGGAAGATAAGGCACTGGCAATTGCGCCGGATCCACCTGCAGGAATGGGCCAGCCTTTTAAATGGGCTGCTGCCATCAGGACCAGGCCTATAGCCGAAGTGCTTGAATTAGATAAAGGCTGCATGGAATGTGCAGCGATCCCCGCCCATAGCCCTTTTGCTGCCGGGGTTTTAAAACGCCTGGACAGAAATGCGGCAGAAGTAAGCGCGTTTAAGCCAAATTTGGCCATAGCAACGGGATGTTTAGGAAAATGTAAAGGGCCCAGCACATCTGAGGCGATCTTCGGCCAGTCGCGGACCAGTGGTTTTAACAGTTTGAGGTAGGCTTGCTCATCTTCGCCTAGTAAGCTCGCCGTTTTTTCCAGTGAGTTGCCTAGCACCGCTGCTGTGCCGTCATCAAAAGGATGCGCTGCAGCCAGTTCCGGAAATTCATAGAATAAGCCATGGTCCTGAAGGGGAAGTGTATCAAAAAATGGAGAGCCGATCGCAAGCGGGTGAATGGCAGAACAAACATCGTGGACAAAACCGGGTAAAGTTAACCCGGCAGAGCGTAACCCCCCGCCGACCTCGTCCTTCCCTTCAATGATCAATACCGATAAACCTTGTTGCTGCAAGGCAATGGCGGCTGCCAGCCCGTTCGGACCGGAACCTACAACTACTGCATCAAAATCTGATCTGTTCAATTTGATTGTTATTTAAATAGCTACCATACCTTACCGATGTGAATATAAGGATAATTGAGTTAATGGATATTTTTTAGCGGAACGGTCAAGAACCACATGGATGGAATCTGCTGCTTTGATAAGATCTTTACTCGTGCCAACGGCTTTATTTACGGGCATATCTTTTCCTAAAGCGGTTGAAGTAGCAACGAGCAAACTATGGGCTTCTTTTAAAAAGGATAAATTCTGATAATCCAACAGATCAAGGCAGAAACCTAAGTCTAAGACTGCGCCGATAACTGCAGGATCCTTAATTGGCTTTTTAGATTTTCCAGGATTTAATCTCAGCCATTCCGCGAATTCCATGGCTCTTGAAGGACTACTGTCCCACATATAAACTCCGTGTCCCAACCATGAAAACCGAGGATTAATCCTGGTCTTGTTGAATACATAAATGCTTATAAGGTTCGCGAAAATTACCCTTTTCGGTGATAATGCCAGACCGCACCAAAAAATCCTTAGATGCTTGCTTGTTTTTGGAAAGCTTCTCTGTGTATTTTTTTATTGCTGCGGAAAATTCTTTTCTTTCTTTTTCTGACATAGAACAAAGATAAATAATATTCCTTACACTAATCACACTTACAGTTTAGATGTCCAGTTATTTCTAGCCGCGATCTTATCAGGAGAATTATCGCGATCAAGAAAAAGATATTTCTATTTCTTTCTCTTCAAACACCTCAAATATTTGTGCGTTGACCATATTTCTTGCAAGCTCAGCTTTGGAAATGTCCTTACACCAAAAATAAATCTGAATATTACTGTTTACCTTGCTCATCGGGTTGATCAGGATCACCGGCTCTTTGCTGGCAAAGACGTTGCCGTTTTCAGTAATGATATCCCTGATCAGGCTGACCACCTCATTTGAATTGAAAGGCTTAGCAATGGTTAAGGAAATATCTACCCGCATCTGATTATTGCTCAGGGTCCAGTTGATGATGTTGTGCGACAAAATGGACCCATTGGGGATAATGATCTCTGCACCTTCATCACTAAGCAGTGTACTGGCGCGTACACCAATCTCCTTGACCCGGCCTTTTTTGTCACTTAACTCGACAACATCGCCGATACGGATCGTCTTATCAAAAATGAGGATGATCCCCGATACAAAATTGCTCACGATGTTCTGTAAACCCAGACCAATACCTACACCCAGGGCACCAAGGATCACAGTGATCTTATCAACCGGCAATCCGGATGCGGCTACGGCGATCAGAAATCCTCCGATGAGTAACACCAGGCGCGTAACCAACAATTTAGAGCGTTCCCCTTTATTATCCTCCAGACTATCATCTCCGGTATCACCAAAGAAATAGGCAATGTATTTTTGTAAGAAGTTGGCTGTCCAGATGATGCCTAGAAAGAGCACAATGCCACCGAAGGTAAAAGAGAAGTTGCCTATCGTTCGTTTCTCGCTAAGGATCTCCATCACAGCTTCGTAGAGGCCGTCAAAAATATTAAGGTTCGTCGTAAAGATCAGCAGCCAGATGATCATAACGCCAGCCCCCGTGAACCGCTTAAGTCCTGAAGTTATGGGAAGCCAGTCGAAATACTCAGGGTATCCCTTGCGGATCCGGCTGCTTTTCATTTGCAGCAGGAAGGCCTCGACCAGCACCTTCGCGAGGATGGTTAGTGATATTGCGTTCAGCAATGCGCTTACGCCGGTAGAATAAAAGATCTGGGTGAGCGTAAAGCGCCCGAAGATGTTGCATAAAGTAGCAATAATGGCGAAGACAGTATAGATGAATCCTGTAAGGAGGATCATTTTATATTTTTTCGCCTGCTCATCCAGCTTCTTCCAGATGACAAAACCATAAACGGCAGAACTTATCGTCAGGAAAAGAAGGAGCCAGCGCTGGTATCTTGCCGGCATTCCCAGCAGACGCAGAAAAACGGGTGCAAGAAGGAATACCACAAATATGCACCAATAGTAAAACAGCTTTGTGGGCAATCTTTTACGGAAAAATGCAGTCAGTAAAATCGCCAGCAGGACCTGCACGGATTCGATATACAGTGCCGGTGCCCTGAGGTCGAAGATCGGCGCCAGGGTAAAGAGCATCAAAAAAGTAATCAGATAGGGCTGCGGACTGAGTAAGGAGCGATCATCCAGGGCCTCCAGCCGGTCGCGCTGTTTCAGGCTCCTGAAATTGAAAAATACCCAAAGGAAGAAAGTAAGGCAGATAAACACCAGAAGCATGCGGCTGCTCCGCGTGTATACAAAATAATAAGCTGATATTTCCTGTTCCCCATTGATAAACTTGCGAAATCCGACACCTCTGCCGGGCCTTTTGTTTGACGATTCCCAGAGATAACGCCGCTCTTTTCCGAAAGCCTTTATACTTACTGCATCAAGCTGGTTATCTGTGAGGTACATCAGCTCTTTAATGTTGATCAGGTTGGATGAGGTTCGCGCCTGCAGGTTATTGATGGTCAATGTCGCCGTCTTCAGCAGACTATCCATTACTGCACGTTTTTTCTTCAGTTCCGCAAACTGATCTTTAAACAGGACGCGCATGGCTGGCAGGGTAAAAACTTTAACCAGCACCGTATCCTTGCGCAGGTTAAGGATCTCTGTCTTCAGCTCCCGCAGTTCTTTTTCATATTCGTCCAGATCTGCCAGGCAGTCTTTGTTATTCGTTTGCAGTTCTTCCAGTAAAGTCCGATCCATTTGCAGGTTCTGCAGGTTCAGCATTCTGTTGCTCTGGGTTAGCCGGCTTTTCAGTAGGGCAAGGGCAGCCTCATCTTGTGTTAAATGCCTCGCTATTGGTTTCAGTTTCTTAAAAGAGCCTACCGTGACAGGGACTTTGTTTACCGCCTCGAAGACTTTTTCGAGATGAATGAGGTAATCGCCCTTAGTCAGCGTTGCCGAGTCGGAAAGGACAGAAACATCCTGACCTTTATCCACTGGTTTATTTTTCTGTGCGAAAGTTTGGCTGGCGAAACAGAGCACCATCAGTAAGCATATCGTGCTGCGGATTGCTGTTGAAAACGGATTTTTTATTGTCATCTAATAGGTACGAAATGTTGAGTATCTGTCCAGAAGGCAATACCTGCTTTTGGATCTGCCAAAAATAGTCAATAGAATTTGATATTATCAGAATGTCCTAAGAGCTGGATTGAAGAAAATTTAATTATACTATATTAGTGCCGTTAAAACCTGTTTAATGAATTACCTCAAATTAACGCTTCTATTTTTATTTTATGCATCTGTTTCCTTCTCGCAGGAAAAGCAGGAGCGCATTTTTTATATCGTTGACAGCATTCCTGTTATTGAAGATCCAGACGAGGCTGACGTGCTTACTGAAGCGGATATCGATAAACTTGAAGTGGTCACTAACATGGAAAAAATCAGGGTCTTAGGTTATGAAGGCAAGGCTGATAAACTGCTTTTTGTGACCACTAAAGCTTATACAGCAAGGCCTAAAGCAATCAAACGTATCTCCACCACAAAAAATATGGTTAAAACTCAGGGGTTATGGTATCTTAAAAATTCTGATCAACCTTATAACGGGAAATTCATCGATTATTTTATGAATGGGAAAATTCAGGGAGAGGGGACTTTGAAGGATGGCAGGATTGATGGTGTAAGAACGGTTTATTATCCTAACGGAAACAAACATTACTTCTATACCTATTCCAACGGGATTGAAAATGGTGCGTCAGAAACCTACTTCATTAATGGCAAATTGATGCAAAAAGGAAGTTTTGTTGATAAAAAGGAAGATGGGGTATGGCAGGAATATTATTCAACCGGCAAATTAAAACGGGAATCTAGCTTTGTAGCTAATAAACAAGTCCTTAGTAAGGACGTCAGTAAATTTCATGCGTTGTTTTCGAAAGGCATCACAGCTATGCGAGAAGGGGAATATGAGGCCGCAATCAAAAAGTTAGATGAGGCGATAAAATTAAATGCAGCGTATGCTGATGTATATTTCTATAGAGGTACCGCAAAACTCAACACCTTTAATTTTGATGAGTCGATTGCAGATTTTAACCTGGCACTGGCACTCGAACCCTTGTATATGGAAGCTGTAAGCAACAGGGCATTTGCCAGGTTAAGAAAGTACGAATTTAAGGATGCCAGAACTTTGAGTAAGTCAAACGATGTAACCGTATGGGCAGCAAAAGATAAGGTACCAATTCCTAAGGAAGACCTAGATCAAATTTGTGCGGACTTACAACTGGGTTATGAACTTGGAGATCGTAAACCAGTAATTATTGATGCGATGAAACGTTATTGCAATACCGAAAAATAAAAGGCAGCATGCTAGGATGGACACATTTTTTATAGTATGATGGAACTGAAATGCAGGTATTCATTGTTTAACCCAGCTGGCGTAGCTTTTGAAGCGGGCAGAATAAAGCTTGCCCGCATTCATGAGTTGATGAAATTATAACTCAAAGCGATGATAACTCAGGGTAATAAAACTGATCTTAACGAATTAGCTATTAACGTAGTTAAAGGCGTAAACAAGGCGCTTCGTAAATTAGCGGAATCTTCTGCTGCCAATAACGAAAGTTTAATTGTTGGCGATAAAGACGGGAACGTTAAGTCTGTTCCAGCTAAAGAGCTGTTGAAAACACTGTCAAAATAACCTAGGCGGAACGAATAGCTAGGTACCCAAATGTTCCGGCAATGGGATTTCCTGGCTGCTTTCATCGGCTATCGGATGCAATCTTCTGGTCTCTAACGGAACGATCCCGGACCATATCGGCAGTAGCTTATCTTCAGCCTCATCATTTGGCATTCCTTGCCGGATCTTGGCTGAGGCTTCACTAAGATCGAAAGCCAGCACCGCTGTTCTGCGGATTTCACTATCCGTTACCGGGCGGAGATAATTCCAACTGCCAGGAGCAACCTTATTGATCAGCCATTCAAAGGAATCAAGCTTGTCCTGTGGCTGCTCTATTTTTTCAGCCCTGGCAAACAGCACCACAGACCGGTAATTTACAGAGTGACTCAGTGCTGATTTTGCAAGTACCAGGGCATCTGCCAGCATAACGCAAATACATACCGGGATACCTTTTTCCAACTCCCGGATGAAGTGACTGCCCACAGAACCATGAATGTATAACTTATTGTGATATCGTACAAAGGACGTTGGGATAGAATAGGGCTTGTTATCAGACGCATAGCTGATGGTGCAGAACAGTGCTTCATCCAAAATCGGATAAATCGTTTCGGCATCAAAATGCGCCCGTTTGGCGGCGCGACTCGGGATTAAATGGTTGGCGGCTTGTTCCATAGTTTTAAATTTTTTTATAAATGTGTACATTTATTGGATGCTTTTAATCATCCACTTTTTACAAAACAGGTAGTCCGGTATGCATTCCTTTTTTTCTAGCTTAAGTCTCAATAGATCCCTTTCCAGGCCGGTGTACTTCCAATTGGCCGAACAACTGATCAGTGCCATTAAAGCGGGTGTTTTGCAGCCCTTAACGCGCTTACCTGGTTCACGGCAGTTGGCAGAGCTGCTTGATGTACACCGCAAAACCGTCATCCGCGCCTACGATGACCTGCTGGCGCAGGGCTGGCTGGAAAGTAAAACCGGAAGTGGTACTTATGTTGCGCGGCATTTGCCGCTTGTTAAACCCGGAGAGTTCAGGAAAGAACCGCAGGCGGCGGATCCGGTAGGGCTGGCCGGTTTTAAGTTCCAGACGGCCGCTCATTTAGACCGCGAATTTGTTAAAGCAGGCAGTACGTATCACCTGGACGACGGCTTTCCGGATCCCCGTTTAGCACCGCTGCAGGACTTATCCAGAGCCTACCGTACACAACTCATTATGGGAAATACGTATCACCGCCTGGGTTATGAGGAGCCACAGGGATCCACATGGCTTAGGGAGGAGCTGGCTATCCATTTGTATGACACCAGGGGGATGAAAGTAAGGAAAGAGAATATCCTGATCACACGCGGTACCGTGATGGGCTTGTATCTGGCTTGCACCGGACTGCTCCAACCAGGTGATCGCGTGGTAGCGGGTGCTCCCGGCTGGTCAACTGCTCATGCGAATTTTGCGCAGGCAGGTGTCAGTCTGATACAAATAGCGGTCGACGAATTCGGACTTCAGACAGACGAGCTGGAACAAGTTTGTAAGAAACAGAAGGTACGAATGGTTTATCTGACCTCGCATCATCATTATCCTACCACGGTAAGCCTGCGTGCTGAGCGGCGTATCCAGTTGTTGCAGCTGTCCCTAAAATATGGCTTTATTATTTTTGAAGACGATTACGATTACGACTTTCATTACCTGAACAAGCCACTATCACCACTCGCCAGTGCAGATGAAGCAGGCATGGTGCTCTATTGCGGCTCTTTTACCAAAGCGATTTCACCCGCCTTTCGGGTAGGCTACCTCGTAGGTTCAGCCGATGTGATACAGCACCTGGGTAAATTACGGCGCATCATCGACCGTCAGGGGGATACCATGCTGGATAATGCGATGGCTGATTTACTGCAAAATGGCATCATTCAGCGGCATCTGCGTAAATCACTTCGTGTGTACCGGCAAAGACGGGATCTGTTCTGCAATTTGCTGCAAAGCGAGTTAAACAACTGGCTAAGTTTTCAGCTGCCAGAAGGGGGCATGTCTGTCTGGGCAAAATTCGACCCTTCTGTTGACCTCCAGAAACTTGCCATTAAGGCCCGGCAAAAGGATCTGTATTTCTCAGATGGACGCATTCATGATTTGCCATTTCAACAGGCAAACGCAACGCGACTCGGATTTGCCTCCTCAACTCCTGATGAGTTAACACAGTGTATCGCTATCCTGAAGGGCTTGTTGAAGCGTTAAAAATTTCGTGCTTTACCTGGACAAACTCAGTTCATTTAAATGCGCTGTGATCTGATCAATTTCTTCCTGGCTTAAGCGGATATCGGCAGCAGCGGCATTGTTTATAGCTTGCTGCGCATTCCTGGCTCCGGCCAGGGCAATCGTTATACCTGGCTGCTCAATGGTCCATTTAAGCACCAGTTGACTTAAGCTGGCATTCTTTTCTTCGGCGATTGGTAAGATCTTTTCAAGGAAGGCATTCACTTTTTGCAGGTTCTCATCCTTAAAGAAATAAATACCTGCACGATGATCGTCTGCCGCGAATTTATAGCCTGGTTTCATTTTTCCCGTTAAAAGACCGCGCTCGAGCGGACTATACGCAAGGATCGATTTGCCTTTTTCAACGCAGTAAGGAACGGTTTCTTTTTCGATGTCCCGCTTTACCATGCTGTAAGGAACCTGGTTCGACACCAGATTAAGGTACTGCGCAGCCTCCTCCATTTGTGCCGCATCATAATTACAAACACCTGCATGGCGCACTTTTCCCTGTTCGATCAATCTCGCAACTGCCTCCATGCTTTCCTGGATAGGAGTAGTGGTGTCTGGCCAGTGGATCTGATACAGGTCTATATAGTCGGTACCAAGTCTTTTCAGACTGTGTTCACATTCTTTGATGATGCTTTCTTTACCTGCATATTTATAGATGTCAATGGCCTTGCCGCTGTTGTCCTTACTGTGCATGGCCAGGTTGCCCTTTTCCAGGTCCCAGCGCATTCCAAATTTTGTAAGGATCTGTACCTTGTCGCGCTGGATATCTTTGATCGCTTCACCAACAATTTCCTCGCTAAGGCCCTGGCCATAAATTGGAGCAGTGTCGATGGAAGTCACCCCGGCATGATAAGCTTCCTTGATGGCATTAATGGCTTCCCCTCTTTCTGTACCACCCCACATCCATCCTCCGGCTGCCCAGGCGCCAAAAGTGATCACTGATAATTCAAGATTGCTATCGGCTAATTTTCTGTATTCCATAAAAAAATAATGTAGTTCAAAAATACGGTTTAAGTGCTTACTTACAAATGAACCCGAAGTTTTGTTTGATAACGTTAATGCTACATGGCGGCTTAATGCGGTGTACCTATAACGCCACTTAACCTAGGCCAAACGAGGCCAGGATAATAAATAGCCCGGTAAAAACCCGCTCCTGAGGCTTTTACAGGGCTGTCTGACATTCCAGTACTAAGCAGGAATCAGGTTGGTTGAGATGCCAATCCTGTTCCATACATTTATGGTAATGATGGCTAAGATCACCTGCGCAAGGTAGGTTTCTTCCAGTACTTTAGCAGCTTGCACATAAGTTTCATCTTTAACATGGCCACCAATCAGTGTAACTTCTTCTGTCAGGGCCAGTATTGCCCGCTCTTCCTCTGAGAAATATGGAGTGCTGCGCCAGGCATTGAGTGCATAAATGCGTTGTTCGGTCTCTCCGGCTTTACGGGCCTCTTTGGTATGCATATCAATGCAAAATGCACAGGCATTTATCTGGGAAGCTCTGATTTTAATCAGGTCTTTATGTGTTCTCGTCAATGGTGTGCTTTCAATAAATTTTTCCAGTCCAAGAACCGCTTTGTATCCGGCAGGTTCTAATTCGTCAATTTTAATTCGTGTTTTCATTTCTTAAAAATTTATAAGATTATTTCTAACACAAAATTACCGCAATGCGCTTGCTCCTGAATATACCAATTCCAAAATAAAGGGTAGTCCAGCGAACCTACCGACATAGTTACCCGACCGTTGTTCATCATGTTTCTACCCTTGCCTTTTTCAAGTCATGTCTCCACCATTTCCGCGCCAACGCGGCATAGCAGTTCGGTATTGTAGTGAATTTGTGCATGATGGGTATCATTAACTACCGACTTACTGCAAATAAAACGTCTGGCTGAAAGCTCCGTTCGCGGCAGTGTCCCAGGCTTCCAGGCGCAGCCATTTCCGGCCTTTCAGCGTCGGATGGAAATGAAATTGCTGCTCACCGAAGGCTTTGGTATCCGTCAGATCTATCTTTTCCCGATATACCTTTTCCCCATCACCTGTTATGATCTCTATAAAATTCATAGGGAAAGTCCAACTCAGTTTTAAGCGTATGTCGGCTGTACCATCCGCATTCAGCTTCAGCGTTTCCCCGGATAGCTTGCCATTTATCTTCAGCTCATGCATCAGTACTTCTCCGGTTGTGCCGAAGAATTTACCACCTTGCATGGCGTCCAGTACGGGTTTCCAGCCCTCCCTGTATTTTGGCAGATGATCCAGCATCAGGTAATTGACGTTCATATGGGCATACATCTCATTCTCTTGCGAGATGGTAAACAGATCGGCCTCCGTGATCATGGTCTTCTTTTCGCCCCAATTGTTCATATCGTCCAGCAGGTCGAGTGCCCGATTGCCAAGGCGGGGCTGCGAGAGATCCGCGGGCATGGCTTTCCAGGCAGCCCCCATAAAGCGGTCTGATTTAAAGAAATCTTCCTGGTTATAGCTATCAGGCGCGTTTACCGATCCCTTTGTACGGGCATGTGCCGTCCAGGCCAGCCCTTGCTCTTCCTCCAGCAACTTCAGCATGTCGTCCTTATCCCCGATATGATAAACCTTGCCAAAACCAGGTTTGTTTTCTACGAAAGGGACGTTCTTCTTTCTCGACATGATCCAATAGACGGGCTTGGGGAAGATCTCCAGCCAGTGGCCGCCGAAGAACTCGTTCGGCTCTTCTCCCGGCATGAGCAGAAATTCGCTGTCCGACAGGCGTTCACATTGCTCAAATAGTGCCTTCAGTTCCCGGAGCCGAAGCGAATCGGGGCCTTTAGGATGAGCGGTATAGTGAAATTCTGCGAGGTGGACCATATCGAC